>CAISOG010000028.1 GCA_903887035.1 uncultured Holosporaceae bacterium
CTTTAATGATCGCCCGACCGAGGGGTCACGCCCGTGGGATCAGGATCGCGATGGCTTTGTCATGGGCGAAGGCTCTGGCATTGTCGTGCTGGAGGAATATGAGCATGCCAAGCGGCGCGGCGCCAAAATTTATGCTGAGATTATTGGTTATGGCCTGTCGGGCGACGCCTATCACATCACCGCCCCGTCGGAGGATGGCAGCGGTGGTTTCCGTGCGATGCGCGGCGCCCTGAAAAATGCTGGGCTTAACCCCGATCAGGTCGATTACATCAACGCCCACGGCACCTCAACCCCCCTGGGGGATGAGATTGAGGTGAAGGCGGTCAAACGGCTGTTTGGCAGCGCGGTGGATAAGCTGTCAATGTCCTCCACCAAATCCTCTATCGGCCATTTGTTGGGTGCGGCGGGCAGCGTGGAGGCGATTTACAGCGTGCTGGCGATGCAAAATGGGGTGTTGCCACCCACCCTGAACCTGCACAACCCATCAGAATCCTGCCTGGGCATTGATTTGGTGCCGCTGCAGGCCAAAGAAAAGACGGTCAAAGTCGCCCTGTCCAACTCCTTTGGTTTTGGTGGTACCAATGCCAGCCTGGTGTTCCGCGCAGTCTAGAGCATTTCCCATTTAGCCCACCACGTCGTTCCGCCGTCGCTACGCTATGGCGGACAGGCAGGCCGCGCGGCTCGCCTTGCCTTCCTAGTGGTGAACTAAAGCGAAAACGCTCTCGCTCAAAAGTTCCACCACTAGAGCGAAAATGATCTAAACTTCGGTGCCGCCGACGGTCATGTTGTCCAGGCGCAGGGTTGGTTGACCGACGCCAACGGGCACGCCCTGACCATCCTTGCCACAGGTGCCGACGCCCGAATCCAAACGCATATCGTTGCCAATCATGCTGATTTGTTTCAAGGCGGTGGGGCCATGCCCGACCAGGGTTGCACCCTTCACCGGCGTTTTGATCTGCCCATCCTCAATCAAATAGGCCTCAGCGGCAGAGAAAACGAACTTGCCCGAAGTAATATCGACCTGCCCACCGCCAAAATCGACCGCGTAGATACCGCGCTTCACGCTGGCAATAATTTCATCGGGTTGATGGTTGCCGCCCAGCATATAGGTGTTGGTCATGCGCGGCATGGGCGCGTGGGCAAAGGATTGGCGACGGCCATTGCCGGTGGAGGCCTTGCCCATCAAATTGGCGTTCTGGCTGTCCTGCATATAGCCTTTAAGAATACCATCCTCAATCAACACCGTGTTGCTGCTGCTGACCCCCTCATCATCGACGTTCAGCGATCCACGACGGCCAGCAATCGTGCCATCATCGACCACGGTCACGCCCTTGGCCGCCACCTGTGAGCCGATTAGGTTGGCAAAGGCTGAGGTTTCCTTGCGGTTAAAATCCCCCTCCAAGCCATGACCAACCGCCTCATGCAGCAGGACGCCTGGATAGCCAGGCCCCAACACCACCGTCATTTCGCCCGCGGGGCAGGGGATAGCGCGCAGGTTGACCAGGGCTTGCGCCAGGGCTTCCCGTGCCAGCCCCTGCCAGAAATCGGGAGCGAAATAGCGTTCATAGGCCTCCCGACCCCCTGCGCCACGCCCACCGACTTCACGACGGCCATGCTCCTCCACCACCACGCTGACGTTCATGCGTACCAAGGGACGAATATCCTGCACCAGGCGGCCATCGCGTTGGATAATCGCCACCGCCTGCCACTGACCCAACAGGGCGCAGCTGACCTGTACCACCCGCGGATCCAGGCTGCGGGCGAACTGATCAATCTCCTGCAACAGCTTAACCTTTTCCTCAAAGGGCATCAGCTCCAGCGGGTTAAGGGCGCGATACAGCGGTTGCCCCTGCGGCGCGGCCAAGGCGATTTGGCCATGACCGCCGCCGATAGCGGTCTGCACCGCCGTGCTGGCACGGTTAATCGCGGCCAACGACAAATCGCTGCTATGGGCATAGCCAACCTGTTCGCCGCTGATAGCGCGCAGGCCAAAGCCCGCCTGGCTGTCAAAGGCGGTGGTTTTCAGGCGGCCATCATCAAACACCAAATGTTCCGATTGGCGGTATTCCAAAAACAGCTCCCCCCCATCGGCCAGCCGCAACGATTCCGTCACGGCATCGCGGGTAGCGGGCAGCGGCAGCCCCAATTGGGTGAAGAAAATGTCTTCAGCCGAAAATTGGGGGGCTGATGCGGATTGTTGGGCGGGGGATAAGTTTTGGGCTGATGGGTTTGCATTTTCAGTATTTTTTTGTCGATTA
>CAISOG010000029.1 GCA_903887035.1 uncultured Holosporaceae bacterium
CAATAATTTAGGAAAAAACCAACTTATGACTAATGTTACCAGCGATACCGCTGCCAGTCCTTTGCCCGCATTTAACGAACTGGGTCTTTCGGGCAAAATGCTAAATGCCATTAGCGCGGCGGGCTATGAAAAACCCACCGCTATTCAGGCGCAAACCATTCCCCACGCTCTGCAACGTCGGGACGTCTTGGGCTTATCCCAAACCGGCAGTGGCAAAACAGCATCCTTCCTTATTCCCATTTTAGAGCAGTTGGCCAGCTTTAAGCGGCGCGCCCGCATGCCCAGCGTTCTGATTTTGGAGCCAACCCGTGAATTGGCGGCGCAGGTGGTGGATGCCATCAATCTGTTGGGCAAGCCTTTTGGCGTGACCTCCTGCCTAATTATCGGTGGTACCAGCGATCAAAGCCGCGCCCTGATGCATTCGATTGATATTGTGGTGGCGACACCCGGTCGATTGTTGGATCTGAAACAACGGGGCGGCATCCTGTTAACCGGGGTGCAGGTGTTTGTGTTGGATGAGGCCGACCGCATGTTGGACATGGGCTTTATTCCCGATGTTGAGCGGATTGAGGCCTCCCTGCCTGAAAATCACCAAACCATGTTTTATTCGGCGACCATGTCGTCGGAGATTGAGCGGTTGGTGCACCAATTCATGCGGGATCCTGCGATTGTGCGCATCGCGCCAAAGGTGATGACCGCGGCCAGCATTACGCAAAAATTCTATGCGGTGGAACCAACCCAAAAAACCAGCCTGCTGGCCACCCTGTTGGCGGAGCATGCCTTTGAATCGGCGATCATTTTCTGTAACCGCAAACGGGATATTCCGCTTGTGTGCCGTGGATTGGGACGGGCGGGCTATCGCGCCGAAGCCCTGCATGGCGATATGTCGCAGGAACAACGCAGCCGTACATTGCGGGCGTTTAAGGCGGGTCAAATTGATCTGTTGGTGGCCAGTGATGTGGCGGCACGCGGCCTGGACGTTGATGACCTGCCCGTGGTGGTGAACTACGATGTGCCCAAGTCGTCTGAGGATTATATCCACCGCATCGGGCGCACCGGTCGGGCGGGAAAAACGGGCATGTCGATTACCATGGTGACGGGCAGCGATGAAAAACAGATTCGCGCCCTGCGCAAACATCTGCAAAAGGACATTGTGGTTGAGCGCATCAACGGTATGACCCTGGTTGAAATTGATGCGGGTGCCGATCGCGGTAGCGGCGGCAGCAGCCGTTCTTACAGCTCCTCAAGAAATGGTGGAAGAAATGGGGATGACGCCAATCGTTCCTATCGCAGCCAAGAGGGTGGGGCGGGTCGTTCCGGCGGCTTTGGTGATCGTGGCTCTCGCGGCTCCTATGGCTCCAGAAGGCGTTCGGGTGAGGATGCAGGATCATCCTATCCCGCCGCCTCAGCCGCCCCTGGTGGTAACAGCCCCCATGGCGACAGGAATCCTAATGGCGCCAGCACGCCTGGCAGCGCTAGCCGTCGTCGTCCATCCGCAGGCTTTTCCGCCCGTGGCGACGTCAGCAATGATAACAGCAGCAGAGGACGTGGTGAGCGTGGTGAGTTTAAGGCGCGGTCATCATCGTCAGCTGGATCGTCGGCAGGATCCAGAAGGCATGCCGATGACAACCAATCCCATGATTTTCCAGGATTCTTGAAAAAAAGACCTAGTCAACGGGCATAACCCCTCCTCTGTCATCCACCCCCGCTATTCCCACCCCTCTGCTGTCATCCTCCGCGAAAGCGGGGGATCCATGCGGCGGCACGGCCAGACTGTGAATTGCGGTTGCTGGACTCCCGCCTGCGCGGGAGTGACGACCCTTTTTGTTGCTCCAATATTCCCACCACCCCGTTGTCATCCTACCCCCACCATCCCCACCACTCCGTTGTCATCCTACCCCTTGTGGGTAGGATCTCAAATTCTATAAGATTCACAAGCGGTTCCGTTGTTGAGATTCTCCCCACAGGGGGGAGAATGACATTGTTGATTGTGTTCACTCCGTCGTCATCCTCCGCGAAGGCGGGGGATCCATGCGATGCTAGGGCACGTAAAGGCGGTAACAGGTTGCTAGACTCCCGCCTACGCAGGAGTGACGACTTTTTTGTTGCTCCGCTATTCCCACCTCTCCAGTGTCATCCTCTGCGTAGGCGGTTGCCTATCCAATCCCGACGCAATGCGGGTGATGGATGGCTTGGTGTTCCCACAAAAACCCGTTAGGATGGCGCGTTATGAACGCCATACCCACCCTTGCCGCCGTTATTGTTGCCGCTGGCCGTGGCAACCGCATGAGCCAAGGTGCAAACCAGCGTATAAGCCAAGCCAAAAGTCCGCCCGCGGCAGTTCCCAAAGCCTATCTGCCACTGGCGGGTAAGCCCGTTATCGCCCACAGCCTGTTATCGCTGGCAGCCCTGAACGGCATGCGTAGCCTGGTGGTGGTGTATCATCCCGATGACCATGATTTGGCCAGCCAGTTGCAGGCATTGGATGCGCGCGTGCGGTTGGTGCAGGGGGGGGCGACGCGTACCGATTCGGTGGCGGCGGGTCTAAAAGCGCTTAGGGATGTGCAGCCCGATTGGGTGTTGATTCATGATGCGGCGCGCCCACTGCTGCGCCCTGCGCTACTGGATCGCCTGCTGACAACCCTGCACGAGTATCCCGATCTTGACGGGGTGTGCCCCGCAACGGTCATCACCGATGCGCTGAAGCGGGTGGATGACGCTGACCAGCTGATAGATGGGGTGGCGCGGAATGGCTTGCGGGCGGTGCAAACCCCACAGGTTTTTCGCTATGCCAAACTGCTGCCCCTGTATCAGGATAATCAGCGGCCATCGGTAGAGGATGATATGGCGGTGGCGGCGGCGGGCGGCCTAACG
>CAISOG010000030.1 GCA_903887035.1 uncultured Holosporaceae bacterium
AAACCCTGTTACAGCAGGATTTGTCATGATAAGAACGAAATTTTCGTGCCGCTGTTTGATCGCGGCCTGGATCACCTGTTGCCTATTATCAATCTTCACCCAAGTCAGGAATAATCGTGCTCAATTTCGAAGCTTTTACCCCTGTTCGTTTCGACAATTTTGTCGTGCGCCTAGCCAGCAAAACAGAAGACTTTGAGAATATTTATCGGGCGGCCTATGCGGAACTCGGCGATATTGCGGCAATCCCCGATGAAATCAAAAGGGTCTGGGACGATTATCCCTATGGCATGTATGTGCTGGAGGAGGAGGGGGGGGAGAGCCCCGTGTATGTAGGAACTTTTGTCGTGGTGCCCGTTGATGAAAAGGTGGCCAAAGATTTTCGCCAGGGGCGGGTGGGCTATAAGGATCTCGACCAAGCCAACCTAAAGTTGGCCACGGTGGCACAGGCGGGTTGGTCGGTTTGGCGCATCTGGCTGCTGCAAATCGTGCCATCCTATCGCAAGCAGGCCTATCGCCACCTAATCCCGTGGCTGTTGGCGCACGCCTTTGACAGTTGGGCGGAGAGCGGCGCGGTGCGCTATCCCGTTGAGATTTTTACCACGGGTTACACGGCCGAGGGGGAGGCGATGTTGCGCCGATTCGGCTTTAGCCTGGAAACCGCGGGCGAAAAAATGGCGGGCGGCAAACCCTGTTACAGCAGGATTTGTCATGATAAGAACGAAATTTTCGTGCCGCTGTTTGATCGCGGCCTGGATTACCTGTTGCCGGTTGCGCAGCAACCATCGCCAACGCCGCAGGGGTAGGACAATATCGGCACCAATTATTCGGACAAACCCTTTCCCTAAAAAAACTAAATAATTTATTTTGTATGCTAACTTTTTTAATCTTATCAGCACAATAAGAAATTATTAACCGCAATCGACGATAATCCTTAGGCGTTGGAATGACGCAATTCTGCCGCAAACATGACTATTATAAACCCGTTGAATACAATCGCATTGGAATATTATTACGATGACCATTCTTGCTTTCGCCGCTAATCCCGAAGTGCTTCCAACCTTTCTGTCGGGCGCCAACATCCCCTATCTGATGGAAATTTACGCCCGCTATTTGCAGGATCCCAGCACGATTGACCCCAGTTGGGCGCAATATTTTGCCTCCATGGGGGAGCAGGGGCACGCCGCCCTGCACGACATGTCGGGAGCCAGCTGGTCTCCACGCGATTTAAGCACCGTGGTGGATGCCATCAGCCCTTCTACGCACACCACAAAGCCATCTGGTCAGCCAGCGATGATGGCCATCCCGCTAAGGGCGGCTGCGGGGCAGTTGGGATCTGTAACCGCTTTATCGGCAACCCCCAGCGGTCAGGTGGATTCGGCGGCGGCGGTGGATCTGTTAAACCTGCGGGCGGCCAATTTGGTTGAGGCTTATCGCCGCTATGGCCATCAATTGGCTACCCTGGATCCGTTGGGTCTGGCCAAAAGCCAGCTGACCACCCCGTTGCAACCGGCTACCCACGGGCTGGAAAGCGTCGATTTTACCAAAACCATTACGCTGGATACCCCCCTGCTGGGTCGCAATCGCATGACGGTTGGGGAACTGTTGCAAAGCTTGCAGGCGATTTACTGCCAATCGGTCGGCGTAGAGATCATGCACATTGCCGATTCCCAGCGGCGGGATTGGTTGGTGCAAAAGCTTGAGAGTGGATCTTTATTGCAGCCGTTATCCGCCGCCGAGCAAAAAACCCTGCTGCAGCAATTGACTGAGGCCGAAGGGCTGGAGCAGTTTTGGCAGAAAAAATTCGCCAGCGTTATCCGATTCGGCCTGGATGGTGGGGAATCGCTGATTCCTGGCCTGCACGCCGCCTTTCGTCGTTTTAGCCAACAGGGGGTGGATGAGGTGGTGGTGGGCATGGCGCACCGCGGCCGCCTGAACATCATGGCCAATGTGATGGGCAAGCCCTATCGCGCCCTGTTCGCGGAATTCCAGGGGCATATGCCGATTCCCGATGATTTTCATGGCAGTGGCGATATCAAATACCATCTGGGTATTTCTAATGACCGCGACTATGACGGGCAAACCATTCGCCTGTCTGTGGCAGCCAACCCAAGCCATTTGGAGGCGGTCAACGCGGTCGTGCAGGGCAAGGTGCGGGCAAAACAGGATTTGCGTGGCGATAAAAGCCGCAAACAGGTGGCGGGGCTTTTGTTGCATGGTGACGCCGCCTTTGCGGGGCAGGGCAGCGTGTTTGAGGCGTTAAATCTGTGTCGTCTGCCCGGCTACAGCAGCGGCGGAACGTTGCACATCATCACCAACAACCAGGTTGGTTTTACCACCAGCCCGCAATACGGCCGATCCTTTGCCTATGCCAGCGGCACAGCCATGCCCTTTGAAATTCCCGTTCTGCATGTTCAGGGCGATGATGTTGAGGTGGTGGCCAAGCTGTTCACCCTGGCGGTGGAGTATCAGCAAACTTTTGGCGAAGACATTCTGATTGATCTGATTTGTTATCGCCGTGCTGGCCATAATGAGGTCGATGAGCCCAGCTTTACCCAGCCAAAAATGTACAGCCAGATTAGCGATCAGCTTAGCGCCCGCACCCAATATGCGGCAAAATTGGTGGCAGACAGTGTTGTCACGCAGACGCAGGATCAAGAGGCGGTTAAGGCTTTTCAAAAACTTCTGGATGCAGAGCTGGCTGCGGCAGACAGCTATCGCGTGACCAACCTGGATTGGTTGCGTGATAATTGGCAGGGCGTCAAACCAGCGCCCAGCTATGATCAGGATGTGGCGGCATGGAACCCCATCACGGGGGTAGCCCTGGATCGGCTGCAGTTTCTGGGCAAAAGCCTAACCAAGTTGCCAACAGGCTTTAACCCGCATCCGAAAATCGAGCGCTTTTTGACGGAACGATTGACCAGCATTGTTGAGGGTAAGGAGTTAAATTGGGCAACCGCTGAGGCTTTGGCTTTTGCCAGTCTGGCGACGGAGGGGGCATCGGTACGGTTGAGCGGTCAGGACTGTGGCCGTGGCACCTTTTCGCAACGCCATGCGGTGCTGACCGACCAGGTGACGGAGCAAAAATACACCAGCGCTGCCCATGTTTCCCCGGATCAGGGATTGGTAGAAGTGTTGGATAGCCCGCTGTCTGAATATGCGGTTATGGGATTTGAGTATGGCATTAGCCAGGGTAGCCCAAACTGTTTGGTTATGTGGGAGGGGCAGTTTGGCGATTTCGTCAACGGCGCCCAAATTATCATTGACCAGTTCATCAGCTCGGCCGAAACCAAATGGCAACGGATGTCTGGCCTGGTGCTGTTGTTGCCCCATGGGTCTGAGGGGCGCGGGCCCGAACATTCATCGGCGCGGGTTGAGCGGTTTTTGCAACAATGCGCTGAGGATAACATGCAGGTGGCCAACTGTTCGACGCCCGCCAACTATTTCCACATTTTGCGCCGACAGCTTAAGCGGGATTTTCGCAAGCCTCTAATCCTGCTGACCCCCAAGTCGCTGTTGCGGCATAAGCTGTGCGTATCCAGCCTGTCTGACATGGCTGAGGGTACCCGTTTTGAGGAGGTGATTGCCGAGGCCGACACCACCATCAACCCTTCAGCGGTTAAGCGGGTCGTGCTGTGCAGTGGCAAGGTTTACTATGATTTGTTGCAGGAACGTAACGCCCA
>CAISOG010000031.1 GCA_903887035.1 uncultured Holosporaceae bacterium
CGCTAATACGCGTGAAGAGCAATACAGGGGTATTTTTAAGGCTGCGATTCAAGACCCTGACAAAAGATCATTAGCAATTGCAGTGCTTACTACGGTCGAGGGAACTGAACGCAATGCTAGTTTTGGTAATCATAGTTTAAGTTGCCTAGCTGCTGAATTGAGAGAACGCCTAGTCCGCTAACATAAACAAATCTGTAATTTTTTGCCCCCCAAAAGCCGCCCCCCTTTGATCCTACCTCATCGGGTGGGTGGCTTTTTTGGCACCCACGCTAAACATTAAAGCGGAACAGCAGGATGTCGCCATCTTGCACGACATAGTCTTTGCCCTCGGTGCGCCATTTGCCGGCGGCCTTGGCGCCCGCCTCACCGCCACAGGCGATGTAGTCGTCATAGGATACCGTTTCCGCAGCGATAAAGCCGCGTTCAAAATCGGTATGAATAACCCCCGCCGCCTGGGGCGCCCTTGCCCCAATCGGAATTGTCCATGCCCGCGTTTCTTTGGGGCCAACGGTAAAAAAGGTTTGCAAACCCAACAGGCGATAGCCGCTTTGCACCAGGCGGTTTAGGCCGGGCTCCTGCAGGCCGATTTCGGCCAGAAACATTTCCTGCTCCTCAACCGAAGACAGCTGGGCAATTTCCGATTCAATCGCGGCGGCAATGGTCACCACGGGTGCGCCCTGCGCGGACGCCATCGCCATGACCTTCTCGCTAAGCGTATTACCGCTGGCCGCCTCCGATTCCGACAGGTTGCAGACGTACAGCACGGGTTTGGCGGTAATCAGCTGCATTTGATTCCAATAGTCCAAATCCTCATTGGCAATTTTGGCCTGGCGGGCGGGCTTACCCGCGTTTAGCAGGGCAATCGCCTGCTGCGCCAGGGGCAACTGCGCCTTGGCGATATCATCGCCGCCCTTTGCCCGTTTTTCCAGGGCGGGCAAGCGTTTTTCCAGGCTTTCCAGATCGGCCAACATCAGTTCTGTTTCAACAATCTCCGCATCGCGCACGGGGTCAACCCCACCCTCAACATGCGTCACATCGCCATTTTCGAAACAGCGCAACACATGGCAGATGGCATCCACCTCCCGAATATGACTCAAAAACTTATTGCCCAGCCCTGCCCCCTCGGCCGCGCCACGCACCAGGCCGGCGATATCCACAAACTCCAGCTGGGTTGGCAAGGTGCGCAGAGATTTTGCCAACGCCGCCAGCTTGTCTTGGCGATCATCGGGCACCGCAACCTTACCCACATTCGGCTCAATCGTGCAAAAGGGATAGTTGGCCGCCTGGGCAGCCGCCGTCGCCGTCAGCGCGTTAAACAGGGTTGATTTGCCAACATTTGGCAGGCCGACAATGCCGCAAGTGAATCCCATGACTGTGTTATCCTTTTGGTTTGGTTGAATCTGTGTTCCCTGCCCCGCCAGAAGGGCTTTGGGCAGGGGTGTGCGCCAGGAGGTTGCGGGCATAGTCCGCCTGCCCCTGCAACAGCCAGGGGATGGCGCGTGCCGCCCGATCAAAAATGGCGGGCAATTCGGCTTTTTCAGCGTTGATAAAAGGGCTTAGGACGTAATCATGCACCTGTGCCTTATCGGCTGGCCGCCCAATTCCCAGGCGCAGTCGCCAAAACAGGCTGCCAATATGCGCCTCAATATTCCTAAGGCCGTTATGGCCGCCGTTACCGCCACCAATTTTCAGCTTCATGGTTGCCAGCGGTAGGTCGAGATCGTCATGCATCACCAATACCCGCTCTGGCGGCAGTTTGTAAAAGCGCAACGCGGCGGCTACCGCCATGCCCGACAGATTCATAAAGGTTTGTGGCTTAAGGGCGATGACGGGGGATCCCCCCAACTCCCCATCGGCCAGTTCGCCATCGAATTTCTTGCGCCACGGGCTTAATCCACCGTCTTTGCGCAGGCAATCCATCAGCATAAAGCCAACATTATGCCGCGTAGCGGCATAAGCCGAGCCTGGATTGCCTAGACCGACCACCAGCCACATGGAATTTACCCTTAAAGAATTGGATCAACTTCAGCAAACAGGGCACCACCGCTGGCCATGGCTTGCATGGGGGTTTTATGGATTGGGTTATCGCCCCAGACTTAAGAGTAAGTCTAAGACTCCGCCCCAGCCGCCCCTTCGCTAGCCACTACCTCAGACGAGGCACCAGTGATGGTGTAAACCGTGGTATCACGCGCGCCCGCAACCAATTTGGCACCATCGGGCAGGGCAATATCCTCAATATGAAGGCTGTCACCAATATCGACACCAGCCAAGCTGATTTCAATTTTCTCAGGAATTTTGTCAACCGCAGACTCCAGAGTCAGGGTGTGCAGCAACAGGTTCAGCACCCCACCGCTTTTCAACCCTGGCGATTCGGTATGACCAACCAGTACCAGCGGCACATCGACGCGAATGGTGGAGTTGGGATCGACGCGCTGGAAATCCAGATGCAGGATGCGATCCGTTACGGGGTGAAACTGGATGTCACGGGCGACAGTACGCACCGCCTTGCCATCAATTTTCAGATCAAACAGCTTGGTGTAAAAGCCAGGCTTATTCAGCGCGTTTTCAATTGGGCGCAATTGAATCGCGATCGCCAAAGGTTCCAAATTATTGCCATACACCACGGCAGGAATTAAGCCCTGACGACGCACAGCCCGCGCCTCACCAGTTCCAAGCGCCGTACGGGCATTGCCCTCTACCAACAAAATTTCAGCCATGGCTTTTTTGCCCCATCACATAGGTTAATTCCGAATCGGCATTGATAACCAATTTGTTCGCCCAATGCAAGTCATATTGCATCACCAATTGCGGCAACCTGCGATTGGCTAACCCAACTGCTGCCGCAACAGGCTGTTGACCAGGTCGGGGTTGGCCTTTCCCTGGCTAAGCTTCATCACTTGGCCAACAAAAAAGCCAAACAATTTGTCCTTACCCGCTCGATAATCGGCCAGCTGGCCAGGGTTATCGGCCAAGACTTGCGCCACAATTTTGGCAATCGCATCGGTGTCTGTTACCTGTTGCAGGCCGCCCGTCGCAACCAGGTCGGCGGCGCTTTTGCCCGTTTCGGCCATTTGCACCAACACATCCTTGGCAATTTTGCCCGAAATGGTGTTATTTTGGATTAAATCGACCAGTTCCCCCAGCCTGTCCGCGCTGATAGGCGAATCGCCAATATCCCGCCCCTGTTTGTTCAGCAGGGCAAACAGTTCATGCAACATCCAATTGGCGGCCAGCTTTGCATCGCGCCCCGCCGCCAGCGTTTCGAAAAAGCCAGCGGTCACGGCATCCACCACCAACAGCCCCGCGTCATAGGGGCTTAGGCCATAATCACTTGCCAGCCGCGCCTTTTTGACGTCGGGCAGTTCGGGCAGGGCGGCGCGCATCCGATCAATCAACCCCTCCTCCAACCGCAGCGGCAACAGGTCAGGATCGGGGAAATAGCGATAGTCCATCGCGTCTTCCTTACTACGCAGGCTGCGGGTTTCGCCGCGCACGGGGTCGAACAGGCGGGTTTCCTGAACAATTTGTCCGCCGCTGTCCAAAATTTCCTGCTGCCGCCCTGCCTCTACCGCAATCGCCTGCACAATAAAGCGGACGGAGTTCAGGTTTTTCAGCTCGCATCGCGTCCCCAGCGGCTCGCCAGGCCGCCGCAACGACAAATTGACGTCGCAACGCAAATTGCCCTGCTCCATATTGCCATCGCAGGTGCCCAGATATTGCAGGATGCTGCGCAGCTTTTTGACATAGGCCGCCACCTCCTCCGCGCTACGCATATCGGGTTCCGACACAATCTCCATCAATCCAACGCCCGCCCGATTCAGGTCGATATAGCTTTGGGTTGGATGCTGATCATGCAGGCTTTTGCCCGCATCTTGCTCTAAATGCAGGCGGGTGATGCCGATGCGTTTAACGCTGCCATCGGGCAGGTCGATGTCGATCCACCCCTTGCCAACGATGGGGCGGGTGAATTGCGAAATCTGATAGCCGCTGGGCAAATCGGGATAAAAATAGTTTTTACGATCAAACACCGATTCGGGATGAATCTCGGCGTTTAAGGCCAGCCCCGTTTTGACCGCCTGCGCCACGCAAAAGCCATTCAGCACGGGCAGCATGCCGGGAAAGGCGGCATCGATAAAGCTGACCTGGCTGTTGGGCGCGGCGCCAAAGCGGGTGGAGGATCCGGAAAACAGCTTAGCGTTGGAAATAATCTGCGCGTGCACCTCTACACCGATAACCATTTCATAGGATGAGTTTGTCATGAATGCCGTGCCTGTTGCGCATGATAGGAAAGACGCTAGCTTTTCACAACCTATCCCCAGCCGTCAAG
>CAISOG010000032.1 GCA_903887035.1 uncultured Holosporaceae bacterium
AGGGCATCCCTGCGCGCTCCCCCGTTGACCCGTGCGGCGCAGTTCGCTAAAGCATAGGGATGCCTGTTGCGTGGCTGGTTGATTCGGCGCGGCGGGGATTTTCTATTTCAATAAGGATTCCGCATGTCTTCCACTGTTTCTAGCTCTGTTTCTGGCGCACAGCCGCACCGCAACCGTTTCAGCAAAATTCTGGCCACGCTGGGGCCGGCCAGCGGCACGGCGGAGGTGATTGAGCAGCTGGCTCGGGCGGGGGCGGATGTCTTTCGCCTGAACTTTAGCCATGGCAGCCATGAGGATCATAGGGCGCGCTTGGACATCATCCGCGCGGTGGAGCAAAAGATTCAGCGGCCGATTGGGGTGCTTTTGGATCTGCAGGGGCCTAAACTGCGGGTATCGACCTTTAAGGCGGGCAAAATCGCCCTGACGGTGGGGCAGAAGTTCCGCCTGCACCTGAATCCTGTTGAGGGGGATGAGCAGGGGGTGACGCTGCCGCATCCCGAAGTGTTTGCGGTGATGAAACCAGGGTTAGAGCTGTTGTTGGACGATGGTAAGGTGCGGCTGACGGTTGAGGCGCACGGTGCGGACTATGCCGACACGGTGGTAACAGCGGGCAGCGAGCTGTCGAACCGCAAGGGGTTGAACGTGCCGGGGGCGATTCTGCCCCTGCCCGCTATTACCAAGAAGGATCGGGAAGATTTGGCTTTTGGCCTGACCCTGGACATCGATTGGGTCGCGTTATCCTTTGTCCAGCGGCCAGAAGATGTGATTGAGGCACGCCAACTGGCGGGGGATAAGGTCAAGCTGATGGTAAAGCTGGAAAAGCCATCGGCGATGGATTGTTTGGATGAGCTGATCGCGCTGGCCGATGGGGTGATGGTGGCGCGCGGCGATTTGGGGGTGGAGTTGCCGCCCGAACAGGTGCCCGGCCTGCAAAAACGGATTGTGCGCGCCTGTCGCCAGGCGGGCAAGCCGGTGGTGGTGGCGACCCAAATGTTGGATTCGATGGTTAGCAACCCTGCGCCCACCCGTGCCGAAGCCTCTGACGTCGCGACGGCCATTTTTGATGGGGCAGACGCCGTGATGCTGTCGGCCGAGAGCGCCAGCGGGCAATTCCCCGTCGAATCGGTGGCGATGATGAACCGCATTATCGAAACGGTGGAGCGTGATGTGCTGTATCGTCCGATTCTTGATGCGGTGCATGGCGAACCAGAAGCCAATGTGATGGATGCCATTACGGTGGCCGCCTGCAAAGCCGCCCAAACCGTGGCCGCGCAGGTGATCGTGTGTTTCAGCAGCAGCGGCAAAACCGCGCTTAGCGTTGCGCGCGAACGCCCCTATGCCCCCATCCTGGGGCTTACCCCCAAGAAGTTAACGGCGCGCCAACTGGCAATCGTTTGGGGTATCCACCCGCAGGTGACTGAGGATATTCACAATTTTGATGAAATGGTGGTGAAGGCCAAAAAATGTGCGGTGGCCAATCAATTCGCCGATCAGGGTGACACCATCGTTATCACCGCCGGCGTACCCTTTGGCCAATCCGGCGCCACCAACGTGCTGCGCATCGTTAAGATTGACTAGCGGTTGTCTTTTGACCTGCTGTGCAGTTCGTTGAAACAGCTGGGGGAAGTTTGGTGGTGCCCACTGCCGGACTTGAACCGGCACGGCCGTTAAGCCGAGGGATTTTAAGTCCCTTGCGTCTACCTATTCCGCCACCCGGGCCTAAATCATTCAGCTTAAAATTTTGGCAAATGCTTACGGATTGTTAACTCTCTCCCTTAATTCCTTGCCCGTTTTAAAAAACGGTATCTTCTTTGACGGTATACTCACAATTTCACCGTTTTTGGGATTTCTTGCTTCTCTTGGGCTCCGTTCCCTTACCGTAAAGCTTCCGAAACCGCGAATCTCTATTTTGTCTCCAGTCTTAAGCGCATTTTTCATGCTATCAAAGACAATTTCTACAACCATTTCAGAATCTTTGCGCGTCAGGTCAGTATTTATTTCCAGCAGCTTTTCAACCAGTTCACTTTTAGTCATATGTAACAACCCCTTAT
>CAISOG010000033.1 GCA_903887035.1 uncultured Holosporaceae bacterium
ATTTTTACCAAAGCCTTATAACGACAATGATAGGCGGCGACCGCCATCGCGCAAACTAAGTAGTAACAGGCGACTGTCCACGGCAACAGGCTGAAAAATGGCCAGATAATCAAGGCAACACTAAGGATTGCTACCACAACCTGCCAACCGCCATTGTCGTTGGCTGCATTCAAGGATTGTCTGCCCCCACCCTGCCAAATCGTAAGAGCCAGCATCAGCCAGATAGGCAGAAAAAAGGCAAAAACCAGCCATTGGCCAACATAACCGTTAAAAGCCAGCTGGCTTAGCAAACTTAGCGTGGTCGTATTTTCCATCCTAATGCCATTCCAACTTGTCGGGGATTTGCATCGTCTTAATCATCCCATCCTCCATTTGGGCAATCATATCCGCGTAGTGATAGATGCGGGTGTCGTGGGTCACGATGACTAGGCAGCGGCCAGGGCGGCGGGCAATATCGATAATCAGCTGCACAATTTTTTTACCAGTTTCCCCATCCAGCGCGCTGGTCGGTTCATCGCAAATCAGCACCCTGGGCTGGTGCACCAGGCCGCGAGCGATAGCCACCCGCTGCTGCTCCCCCCCCGACAGCTGGTTGGGGCGTCGTTTCAGCATATGGCTAAGTCCTACCTGATCCAACACGTCGCTGGCCGCTTTTGCTGCCTCAGCCTCCGACGCGCCCTGAATCAGTTTGGGGATCATGACATTTTCCTGCACCGTCAGGGTGGAAATCAGGTGGAATTGTTGAAAGACAAAGCCCACATCGCGGGCACGAAAACTGTTCAGCTGGTGGGCATCCAACTGCTCCACCTCCCGCCCAAACACACGAACATGCCCTGCATCGGGGTGCAAGGTGCCGGCAATAATGCTTAACAGGGTGGTCTTGCCGCAACCTGATGGCCCCACAATCATGGTCAGCGTGCCATCCATCGCCTGAAACTCCACCCCCTTTAGCACGGAAACCCACTGATCACCGCTTTGAAAGCCTTTGGTCACACCATGCAGCTCAATAACGGGACGGGCATGGGTTGGGGTATCGCCAGCCATCCTCTAACTCCGAAACACTGCGGCGGGATCCAGCTGTCGCAGACGCCGCAGGGCAATCAGGCTGGCAATCACGCAAATGGTGATGATAACCCCCAGGGCAAATAGCATCAGTTGCCAGGGGGTGTGAAAGGGCGGCTCCTGCTTCTCCAACGTCATATAGCCGAAGATTGAGGCCAAACCCGCCCCGATGCCATAGCCCAAACCGCCAATCGTAAAGGCCTGCAACAGCACCATCGCCGTCAGCTTGCTATCGCTAAGCCCCATGGCCTTCAACGCGGCAAAGTTCTTCAGATTCTCCCACACAAAGGCGTAGAAGGTCTGCCCCGACACCACGATGCCAACCACGATGCCCAGCAGCACGGTGGTGCCAAAGGAAATCGGAATCCCCGTGTTGGCCATGTACCAATCAATGGTTTCCCACCAAAAATCCTCATTGCTGCGCGATTTTAGCCCAGTTTGCTGCTGAATCTGCTGCGCCAATTCGTCCGCCGACGTGCCAGCCTGCGGCGACACCAACACATAACTTAACATTTTTCGACCACTGGGAACATATTGCAGCGCGCGTTCATAGGTGGTGAAGATATAGGGGCCGCCCAAAAAGGTACGATAGGCGCGTACCACCCCAACAATTTTGGCTTCGCGATCGTTGATCTCCAACACATCGCCAACCCCAACTGGCCGCCCCGATTGCTTGCTGAGCAGGCGTTGACCAAATTCATCAATCAAAATGGCGTTGTTTTGATACAGGTCAAACAGATTGCCCGCATGCAGGTCTGGCGGCGCCCCGATTAAGGTATTTTGATCCAACCCGATTAGCAGGGCACCTTGGAACGATCCGTCGGGCAAGCGCGCCTGCGCCACACCGCGGTACAGTGGCACTGCCCAATCAACCCCAGGCACCGACCGCACCAGGGTTAGATCGGTATCACGCATCGGTTTGGGATCCTCCACCTGCGCCACCTTTGGATCCATGACCCACACCGGCACGTTAATGTTCAAAATGGTGCCCGTTGTCCACAGCATCAGCCCGCAGAAAATTGAGGCCTGCTGAATAATCAACAGGGTTGAAAAGGCCAAACCAGTCAGCAGGGTCAGGTATTTTGCCCGATCCCCCAACAACATTTTGAGCGCGATTTGATACATGCCGACAGTGTGACGATTTTTGAATTAAGGGCAAGCGGGATTAGA
>CAISOG010000034.1 GCA_903887035.1 uncultured Holosporaceae bacterium
ACTTAAATTCTCTAGATGTTCCACTCCTTTAAATGGGTCCTGTGAATTTTGGTAATAACTAGAAATAAATGCATAGGCTTCATTTAGTTCTTTAAAAATATCTTCCACATCATTTGAAAACAACAAAATCCTTAAATGGTAACCTTCTCCCTTAAAAGACTTTCCCATGGCATCATAGGCTTCCTTTAGGTCTTTCTTTTTATCTTCATTCTCTGGTTCATGAAAAAGATTACCATATATCGCTGCAATTGAGCAGAATTTAGCTATATTTTGACAAACTTCCCACCTCTTCTCAAATAGCTCCAGGCGAAATTTTTCTTTGGTGTATTTGTAGGCACAAAAGGCAAAAATGGCGGTGATACAACCAAGAATAACACTTGGTAGCAATTCCAATTTCGATGTACCGATCAAAATTAGTAAAGACACAACAAAAATACAAACGATGACGGGAACAAAATTCTTTTCCCAGTCATATTTTCTGCTTTGATCCCAATATTTTTCAAATAAAGAGCCTATGGAACTACCTGACATAACTAATCCTTACGGCTAAGGGCGGTGGGGTCGATGGCGGCGGACATCGCCAACATCCGCTCCAACGGCTTGGCGGCGGCCAGGCGCAACGGCTCTGGCAACTCAATGCGCGGGCTACGGCTGAGCATGCAGCGGTACAGTTTTTCCAGCGTGTTCATGGCCATATAGGGGCAGTTGTTGCAGCTGCAGCTGCCATCCACGCCCGGCGCGCCGATTAGGGTTTTATCGGGCGCGGCCTTACGCATTTGGTGCAGGATGTGGGATTCGGTGGCGATAATGATGGTGTCGGCGGGGCTGGCCTTAACCCGCGCCAACAGCTGGGCGGTGGATCCGATAAAATCGGCATAGGCCAAAATCTCCTCAGGGCATTCGGGATGCGCCAACACCTCGGCACCGGGATGGCGAACCCGCAACTGCACCAATTCCCGCTCAGAAAACTGCAAATGCACGATACAGCTGCCCGGCCACAGGGTCAGCTGCCGCCCGGTTTGGCGCGCCACCCACGATCCCAAATGGCGGTCGGGGGCAAACAAAATCGGCTTATCAGCGGGCAGCTGGTTGACGATCGCCACCGCGTTGCTGGAGGTCACGATGACGTCCGACATCGCCTTAACCTCCGCGCTGCAATTGATATAGGTCACGGCGATATGGTCGGGGTGGGCGGCGCGAAAGGCGCGAAACTGATCGGGTGGGCAACTGCTTTCCAGGCTGCACCCCGCCCGCAAATCAGGCAGCAGCACCAGCCGTTGGGGGCTTAGAATCTTCGCCACCTCCGCCATAAAGCGCACGCCGCAAAACACAATCACATCGGCATCGGTGGCGGCGGCCTTGCGCGACAGATCCAGGCTGTCGCCGACATAATCGGCCAAATCCTGAATCTCACCATCCTGATAATAGTGCGCCAGGATGACGGCGTTCATCTGGGTTTTCAGTGCGGTGATGGCGGCGGGCAAGTCGTGCGGCAACCCCGCCGTCAGGGCGGCAGCAATACCAGCAGATTGAGCCGGTTGGATAAGCGTGGGCGAATCAGGCATCATAGGCCTTATGTAAGCCTTTTTGCCGCCAATGGCTATGGGATAGGGCAAAATTTCTGTGACTATCCCGCCTCTTTTTTTGCTGGAACAACTGTTGATGCTGTGCCAGGGGGCAAGAGAAAAGACAAGGCCAAGCCAGAGCAAAGCTAAAGCGGCTAAGATTGCCAAGTCGGTCGGCGGCTGGTATAACATCGCCATTCTTCGATGGGCGGTTCCGTCCTGTAATCCATAAGCCCGTGTCCCCAAAGGAACAAAAGCCTGATGAAACTTGCTATTCTGACCGAACGTCGCCCTGATGAAACCCGCGTGGCGGCAACCCCCGATACCGTCAAAAAATATGTCGATATGGGCATGACCGTTGTTGTTGAATCGGGGGCAGGTGCCCATGCCAATTTCAGTGATGGGCTTTACCAGTCGGCTGGTGCCAGCGTGGTGGGCGATTTTGCCAGCGCGCTGCAGGGGGCGGATCTGGTGCTTAAGGTGCAACGCCCGCTGGGCGGTAAGGAGTCGCAGGCGCGTGCCGTGGATGAGCTGGCCGCCT
>CAISOG010000035.1 GCA_903887035.1 uncultured Holosporaceae bacterium
ACCACCACCACCAAGGCCGCATGGGTTTGGGCGTTTAACACCGCGCTGGCCAGCCCCATGCTGGCGAAAATCAATCCCAACTCCCCGCGCGGTACCATGCCCGATCCGACCAGCAGCTTATGCCGCAGCGATCCAGACGCTCCCACACCCGCCGCCAGCTTACCCACCACCGCGGCCACGCTCAGCACCCCGACCAGGGTCATCATCGCCCTGTCCTGCCACAGCGCACCCAACTGCACCTGCGCGCCGACCAGGATAAAAAAGATGGGCAGAAAAAAGTCCGTCACCGGCTTAATTTGCTTTTCCAACGGATGCCGCTGATCCGATTCTGCCAGCACCAGGCCGGCGGCAAAGGCACCAATCAACGCCGCAAGACCAAACACCTCTGCGGCATAGGCCAGGCCAAAGGCAAAGATTAAGGCAGCGGTCAGCAGCACCCCACGGCTACGCAGCACCGCGATGATGCGGCCAAAATGGGGGGCGGCCAGCTTGCCAATAATCAGCGCCCCTATCAGAAAACCCAGGGCTTTGCCGACAATCATTCCCACCGATGCCACGGTAATCGCCTGCCCATCGCTAAGGGCGATGACCACAGATAACACCACCACCCCCAGAATATCATCCAGAATTGCCGCCCCCAAAATGGTTTGGCCAGCCTCGGTTTTCAGCTGTTTCAACTCTTGCAACACATTGATGGTGATACCAATACTGGTCGCGGTCAGCGCCGCCCCAACAAACACCGCGGTCATCATCCCTGCCCCGCTGGCCAACATCACGGCCATCCCCAGGCCGAACGGCGCCAACATGCCGACAATCCCAACCAGCAGGGATTGCCACCCAACCTTAAGCAACGCCCGCAAATCCGATTCCAACCCAATTTCAAACAGCAACAGGGTGACGCCAATTTGCGCCATTAATTGCAACACCTGTTGATCGGGATGCAACCATTGCAAACCCGATACACCGACCACCAGCCCAGCGGCCAACTCCCCCAACACCGCGGGTTGGCGCAGCCGCAAGGCGACCTCCCCCCCCACTTTGGCGGCAATAAAAACCATGGTTAGGTTAGCCAGCAACTGGCCAAATTCTGCACCACCACTCATAGATTCACCCCTTCACGAAAAACCCTATGCCCCCTGGTCATCGGGCATCATCAGCATTAGAATGCTGCCAATCTAGCTCAAAACCCCTTGTTCGTATAGGATATTGCCATGGAACGCCGCCCTTTAGGCAACAGTGATATAACCGTCAGCCCCATCTGCCTGGGTTCTATGACCTGGGGCGGGCAAAATACTGAGGCTGAGGGGCATCAGCAGCTGGATTTCGCCCTGGATCACGGCATCAATTTTATCGACACCGCTGAGATGTATGCGGTTCCGCGGCGCGCCGAAACCCAGGGGTCAACCGAACGCATTATCGGCAGCTGGCTTAGCAGTCGTCGTAACCGCGACAAGGTGGTGTTGGCCACCAAAATTATCGGCAGTGGGCGAAATTTCCCCTATATCCGCGACGGCCAGTCTAAGCCCGATCGCGCCAACATCGCCGCCGCGGTTGATGCCAGCCTGAAACGGCTGCAAACCGACTATATCGACCTGTACCAAATCCATTGGCCGGATCGCACCGTTCCCAGCTTTGGTGGCTTTGGCTATGTTCATAATGGGGTGGAGCAGCCCGTGCCCCTGCAAGAAACCCTGGCCGGCTTGCAGGAGCAGGTTAAGGCGGGCAAGATTCGCGTCATCGGCCTGTCGAATGAAACGCCCTGGGGGCTGATGACCTGCCTAAAGGCGCATGAAACATCTCCTGAATCAGAACCATTGCCGCGCGTACAAACCATGCAAAACCTCTACAACCTGCTGTGCCGCACCGACGATATCGGCCTGACCGAAATCTATCATCGGGAGGGGGTGGGGCTGTTGGGCTATTCCCCCCTGGCCTTTGGGGTATTGTCGGGCAAGTATCATGACCCCAATCTAACGCCAGATCCCAAAGCACGATTGGTACAGTTTAAGGATGAATTTCCCCGCTATCAAACCCCGCAATCGCATGCGGCGGTGCTGAAATACCTGGCCTTGGCCAAAGAACACGGCCTAACCCTGACCCAACTGGCCTTGGGCTTTGCCTATCACCGCCCCTTTATGACCAGCACGATTATCGGCGCAACCAGTTTGCCACAATTGGCGGAGAATATCGCGGCATGGGAGGTGCGGCTGTCGCCAGAAATTTTAACGGCGATTGAGGGCATCCACCGCGACCACCCCAACCCCTGTCCTTAAAGGATGGGGAGTGATTAGGCTTTTGCGGTTATAGGCCTCTCTTTTTGACTTCAGCAGCAAAAAGGTTACAGATTTCTTGATTCGCGGCGGCACTATTCCAGTCCATTGGATGCTTAGCAGCTGAGTCATTCGCCGCATCCGATGCATGGGTATTTGCCGCTTGATCAAAAGAAATTCCTATACAGGCAAGACCTTTAACGATGGCTTGGCGGCTAAAGGTAATGGCCTGCGCGGCCACCTTAAGCACGCTGCCCCAAACCGCCCCAACCGAACCCAGTGACCAAGCCTGGCTGGCGGCAGGGGCGGGGGTGGCACCATTCTCAGGCGATGCTGGATTGTTTGACTCCCTCCATTGCTGCTCTAACGCTGCTTGCGCTGCCGCAATCTCTTCGGGAAGAAAATCTTTTGGCTTGTCGCCTAAATGATCTGATACAGCCTCTGGCAAAACATCCACCATTTCTGTCGGCATCATCGGACACTTCCTGTTTGGTCGAACCAAGGTTATAGTTGCATCATCTGCCCCCCACGGGGGTTTGGGATTCATGCAACGCCTGGGCATGTATTAACCTTAACTTAAGGATATGACCGACCGATGACCGTAGCTTCGCCAAATGATGAAACAAAAGTTAACGGCGGGGTTGGTGGTGTAGGCCTTGTGGCAACCATGGGCGAGTCGGGCTATCTGAATCTGTTAAGCCATATTCGCCAGCATGGCACCCGCAAGGTGGATCGGACGGGGGTTGGCACTCTGGCCAGTTTTGGCCATCAACTACGCTTTGACCTAAGCAGCAGTTTTCCGTTGCTGACCACCAAGCAGCTGTATCTGCGGGCGATTATCCATGAATTGCTGTGGTTCCTGAAGGGCGACACCAATATTGGCTATCTACAGGCCAACCGCGTGACCATTTGGGATGAATGGGCGGATGAACAGGGCAATCTGGGTCCTATTTATGGCCAGCAATGGCGGGATTTCGGTGGCGAAACCCTGGGCAAGGGCAATGGGATTGACCAGATCACCGCCCTGATAGACGGCTTGCAACATGATCCTGACAGCCGCCGCCACCTGGTTTGCGCCTGGAACCCGTTGGCCTTGGCGCAGATTCAAAAATCGCCGCCGCCCTGCCACGCGCTGTTCCAATTTTTTGTTGCCGATGGCCGCCTATCCTGCCAGCTGTATCAACGCAGCGCCGATATGTTTTTGGGCGTACCGTTTAATATCGCCAGCTATGCCCTGCTGACCCTGATGATCGCCCAGGTTTGCGGGTTGCAACCTGGTGAATTCGTGCATTGTCTGGGCGATGCCCACATCTATCTAAACCATCTGGATCAGGTGGATTTGCAGCTAAGCCGCGACATACGCCCCTTTCCCACCATGCAGCTGAATCCCGCCCGCCAAAATCTATTCGATTTTGTCTATGAGGATTTCACCCTAATCGACTACAACCCGCATCCGCGCATTGCCGCCCCGATTGCGGTTTAGAGCGTTTACGGAAAAAGGGCAGGATAGAATAAGGGTAGGCTAAAGCGGAAACGCTCTAGCCAGCCTTACGATCCACCATCACCACCGCTTCGCCTTCCAACACCACCTTATCGGCGACGCTGACGCTGGTGGCCAGGGTTACGCGCCGCTTTTCCTGGTCAATCGCGGTCACCACCACCTGCGCGGTCGCCTCATCCCCCAGCTTGACGGGCGCACGAAACTTCAGGCTTTGGCTAAGGTAAATCGCACCAGGCCCGGGCAGCTTGGTGCCCAACACCGCCGAAATAAGGCCAGCGGTTAACATGCCATGGGCAATACGGCCACCAAACATGGTGGTTTTGGCGTAATCTTCATCCAAATGGACAGGATTGGTATCGCCAGAAACTTCGGCAAATTTGATGACATCCGCCTCACTGATAATACGACTCAGGCTGGCACTCTGCCCCTCGCTTAAGTCTTCCAGGTAAAAACCGTGCAAATTGGTGGTCATGGCAACATCCATCCGTAAAAGAAAAACACCCTAATCCCATACCCCATTTTCGCGCCTTAGTCCAACATCATGACAGGCTTTTGTGCGCCCGTTTGTTGTTGGCCGTCTTTTGGCCTTAATTTCCAACAAAAATCAGGTTATGGTAGCGTCCACAAACAGTGCTAAGCTGTTTTGACTGTTTTGTTGCCACCACCGCCTGTATCCTGATTGGAGTTGATGATGCCTACCCCTAACCCGCTTACTGTAGCCAACAGCGTACAAACGACTCAAGCCGCCGCGATTGCCCCCGCCCACAGCCTATCCCCGTGGGAGCTGTTTTTGCAGGCCGACATTGTGGTGAAATCGGTGATGTTGGCGTTAGTGCTGGCCTCAATCTGGTGCTGGGCAATTATTCTGGATAAATATGTGCGCCTGAAAAGGGTGCAGGCGCAGGCCGATAAATTTGAGGAAGGGTTTTGGTCAGGCGGCAGTCTGGAAGAATTGTTTGACCGCATTGGCCATAAGCCTGCCGACCCGATGACCGCTGTTTTTGCTGCCGCCATGCGGGAATGGCGCCGCACCATCAATCGCGGCGTGACGGAGGTGCAAAAAATCCGAACCAGCCTGCAACAACGGATTGAGCGGGTGATGGGCGTGACCATCCAGCGGGAGATGGAGGGGTTGGAGCGTTTCATGGGCTTTTTGGCCACCGTCGGCTCTGCCGCCACTTTTATTGGCTTGTTCGGCACGGTTTGGGGGATTATGAACAGCTTTCAGGCGATTGCAGGATCCCAGAACACCAGCCTGGCCGTGGTGGCGCCGGGGATTGCCGAGGCACTTTTCGCCACCGCCATTGGTCTTATCGCCGCCATTCCCGCGATGGTAGCCTATAACAAATTCTCAGCCGATCTTAATAGGTTCGGGGCGCGCCTGGACAATTTCGCTATAGAATTTGGCTCGATTCTGTCGCGTCAGCTGGAGGATAAATAGATGGCGGGCGGCCTGATGGGCAGCGGGCGCGGCCGTAACAGCCGCAAACGTGGGCTGGTCGCGGAAATCAACGTAACGCCGCTGGTCGATGTGATGTTGGTTCTGTTGATTATCTTTATGGTGACCGCCCCACTGGTGACCGTTTCGGTGCCTGTTGACCTGCCCAAAACCAAGGCGGCGGGCAGCACCCAATCGGATGAACCCCTGGTGGTATCCATCAACAGCAAGGGCAAATTGTTCCTGCAAGACAGTGAGGTGGAGCCTGCCATTCTGGTTAGCCGCCTGAAAGCCATCACCAAAGAAAAAAGCGATACGCGCATTTTTGTGCGGGGGGATCGCGCCATTAACTATGGCCGCATCATGGAGGTGTTGGGAACCTTGCAGCAGGCAGGCTTTAGCAAAGTTGCCCTGGTCGCGCAGCAGCCTGATGCCACCAGTACAGCAGCAGGTGCAGAGCCTGAAAGCGCCTCACCCGCTGCCCCCCAACCTGGCGGCGGAGCCAACAAGCCCTGATGGGGCGGGAAAGGCTGTCATGCGTGCACATAAAGACCTGTTGCCAATCGCCCTAATCGGCTCATTACTGCTGCATCTTTTGTTGATGCTGGCGGCGGTCTTTGGCTTGCCTGGTGTGCCGTTATTGCGGCCCGACGCGCAACCCACTTTTGTCGTGGATATTGAATTGCCGCGGGTCGCGATCAGCAATCCGCCTAAGGCTAAGGGAGCGCCCGACGTTCAGGAATCTAAGGCACCACCCGCCGATCAGCCGCCCAAACCGACTCCGATGCCGCCCCCGCCACCGCCGGCTCCTGCCGCTAAGGTGGAGCCAACGCCCGAAGCGCCTAAGCCTGAACCCGTGAAGCCCGCCGCGAAGCAGCCCGAGCCAGAGGATGAGGTGGAGTCTTTGAAAAAACTGCTGGCTGAAAAGGCCAAAGAACGCAAAGCGCAAGAGGAAAAAGAAAAAAAGAAAGAGGAGGCCAAAAAACCTGAGCCCCCTAAACCCGATCAAGCGAAGAAGCCTGAACCCAAAAAGCCCGATGATCCCTTTGCCGACAACATTCTGAAAACCCTGTCGCAGAAAAAACCACCGCCCGCCCCGACCAAGGGTGAGGTTGATGGGGTGGCGCGGGTTAAGGGTACGGCAGTGCACCGCGACAGCCTGCCCGTTGGCTTTTCTGACCTTGACCTGATTCGCAAACAGATTGAGCCCTGTTGGAACGTTCCTGCCGGCGCCCGTTATGCCGAAGATTTGGTGGTGTCGGTGGAGGTGGAGTTGGATCAAACGGGTGAGGTGCGATCGGCCATTATCAGTGATAGGGCGCGTGCCGATAGGGATCCCGCCTATCGCACCGCCGCCGAAAGTGCCCGCCGCGCCGTCTGGTCTTGCAGCCCGCTGAAACTGCCACCCGAAAAATACGAGGATTGGAAAAAAATCACCCTGACCTTTGATCCGAAACAGGTGTTGGGTTTCTAAATTTTCCCTCACGGCGGTATCAACCATTGCTTAACCCCTTAGGGATAGAATCCAAGGGATGAAGCCGACGAAAACATTGCAAACCTTAATCCGCCTGAACCAATTGGAATTGGATAATCAGCGGCGCACCCTGGTGGATTTGCAAAATAAAGAGCAGCATTTGATGACCGCGCAGCAGCGCTTAGAGGCTGAACAGGCGGCGGAAAATCAGCTGATGGCCAGCTTTGCGGGCACCGATTTTTCGGCCTATCGCCAACATCTGAAAAGCCGCCAACATTATGTCGCCCATCAACAACAGGAAATGGCTGAGCGCATCGTCACGGTCAAAGACCAGGTGATTGACCAGTTTCGTGAGGTCAAAACCTTTGAAATCGCCGACAGCAATCGGCAGGATCAATGGCACAAACATCTGGATGCTAAGGATGTGCGCGACAGCGATGATCGCACCACCATGCGCTGGGGCTATAACGACATCCCCTTGGCTTAGGCCTTACGCCCCCCATGATTGCGGCCGTGAACGGGCAAAACCCAGCCGTTTTTCGGGCGCTCACAAAAATTTTCAACAAATCTGCGCAAACCGTTTGACAGCGGCTCAAAAATCGCCAATAGTTCCATTCCTATTTTGATAATGAGGATAGATTGACCGGCCATGACCAAACGGATCACAGCTAAACATAAAATTGACCGCCGCCTGGGCTTAAACCTGTGGGGTCGCGTTAAAAGCCCATTTAACCGCCGCCAGAGCCGCCCTGGCCAACATGGCACGCGTGGCCGCAAGTTGTCAGACTTTGGCATTCACTTGATGGCCAAGCAAAAGCTTAAAGGCTACTACGCCAATTTGTCAGAGCGTCAGTTCCGCCGCTTTTTTGAGGAGGCGCAACGTCGCAAGGGTGACACCTCTGAAAACCTGATTGGCCTGCTGGAACGTCGCCTGGACACTGTTGTCTATCGCGCCAAATTCGTGCCAACCATGTTTGCCGCCCGTCAGTTTGTTAACCACGGCCATGTGCAGGTTAACGGACGCCGCGTCAACATTGGTTCCTACCTGGTTAACGACAACGATGTGATTACCGTTCGCGAAAAATCACAGCAGTTGACCAGCGTTTTGGGTTCGGTTGAATCGCAGGAGCGGGATGTGCCAGAATATCTGGAAATCAACCACAAAACCATGACTTGCAAATATCTGCGCGCACCCAAAATGGTGGATGTTCCCTATCCGGTGCAGATGGAACCCAATCTGGTGGTCGAATACTACTCGCAATAGTGTCGCCTAGGCTGCTGCCTTAGCCCATTGCTCGATTTGAACGATTGGGCTGCCTGACTTTTACTGTGCCATTTGGATTGCTTCCTATGAGCGGGCTGCCACGACAGCCCGCAATTCGGTACTTGCCGTTATTGAACGCTACGGTTTTAAGGCTATCGTCTTAATGCTCAGGGCATGCAGCTGCGTTCCTAGCTTGCCCTGCAAGGCCTTGTTCACCAACTGATGTTGTTGTACCCGTGACAAGCCAACAAACTGGCTGGCGGTAATGGTAACGGCGTAGTGATCGTCATCATCAACCAAGGCCTGCACCACCACCTCCGCCCCGGGCAGGGCGGTTTGCAGGATACTCAACAATTCGTGGGCGGGTATAGGCATGGGTGCAGTATAATGCTAAAGTGGCGATGAAACAAACCCCTTGCTAGCAAAGAAGCGCCCCATTATTACAGCCCCCACCACCCCCGAAGTCCTAATTTTTACTGGTCCAGCCTGCGCCTATTGCCGTGTGGCCAAACAGTTGTTGGATCAAAAACAGGTTGCCTATACCGAAATTGATATCAGCACCGATCCGCAACAGCGTGAGGCGATGATGGAACAATCGGGCGGCCGCAAAACCGTGCCGCAGATTTTTATTAATGGCCAGCATATTGGCGGCGCGGATGACCTGCGCGCCCTGGAATCGGCGGGCAAGCTGGATGCGTTGCTGGCCTGTTAGGCGACTCTAACGATTGCCCGTCGCCAAGACAAATCGCCGCCCGCAATAGCCGCAATCGCGCCAACCATCCGCACCAATCATCAGATAGACCAACGGGTGCCCCAACGCGCCACCGCCGCCGTTGCAGCTGATGCTGCGGCTGCTGACGCTGACGGTTTCATGCGCGGTACCGCCGCTGGTTGGCATGCTATTCACGGACGTTTTCGCCGCTGCCTGATGCCCACCACGCCCAGCCTTCACGCCATCGACTGGCAATTGCGCATTCAAGTCAACGGTTTGTGGCGACGACGATTTGGTAGATGACATAACGAACCTTTGGCCTATGGAAAATCACGGACGATTATAATATGCGGCTATCACACATTACACAACTGCGCACTCACAGCTTAGGTTGCATTTTGAGAATTGTTGCGCCGCCAAGACAGCCTCTGGCTTTTTGCTCTGCACACCATATACCTGCCCGCCCGTCACCAGACTTTTCTAAGTGGATGATTTGCGCTAAAGTAAAACAATGGCCATCTTAAAAAACGATACCTCCTATAACTATTTTCGTGGCAACCGCTATGATTTTCGGCGGTTGGCTGGCGATGAGGATTTGCAAGCCATTTACCGCCTTAGCAGCCAAGTCTATGGTGAGGCCGCCGTTGATTTGGACACGCGCCGCCGATGGAGCCAGCTGTTTCCCGATGGCAATTTGGGCTGTTTCTTTTGTGATGAGCTGGTCGGTTTTTTAAGCATTTGGCCAATCTCTGCCGCGGATGCGGCGGGTCTTGAATCTGGTCAGCTGCATGAGGGGCTGCTTTTACCCCTTAGTCAGGATGAATGCCGCCAGCAACCGGCGCAACATTGGCTGTGCCTGTCGATTATCATTGCCGATTTGTTTCGTGGCATGGCGGCCAGCCCGATTAAGCACCTGATCGAACAGGCGTTGTTGCAGGTTTGGCAGCAGAAGCTGTTGCAAGAACCCTTTACCCTTTATGCCCAGGCCTCAACCCCCGAAGGCCTCCAGATGATGCTGCGTAGCGGCTTTAGTCAGCGGCGCAGCGCGGAGGAGATGCCAAACGCCCTGCCCCTGCACGCCATCAGTTGCACCGCGATTGAGGAGTTGCAGCATCAATTGCTGCGCGGCGCCAGCAGTGTCACCCTGGTCTCTTAAATTTCGCCAACTTAAATCTGGCCAACCGTTTTGATGCGGGCGCGCAGGTAAATTTCGTTCTGGGATAGCACCGCGGTTTGGGGGCGGACACGTTCCATAATCTGACGGACAAAGGGGCGAATTTGTGGACCGGTAAGCAAACAGGGGCTAACCCCCAACATGGCCTGATGCTCCAAAACACTTCGCACATCGGCAATAAATTGTTGCAGGCGGGAGGGTGCCAGCGCCAACTGCCGCTCCTCCCCCTGGCCAATCAGGGAATCGGCAAAGGTTTGTTCCCAATCGGGCGACAGGGTTAGGATGGGTATTACCCCCTCCTCATTGCTATAGGCCTCAGAAATCTGCCGAGCCAGGCGCATCCGAACATGTTCGGTGATGGTGCGGATGTTGCGGGTTTGGCCACAGACTTCGGCAACCCCCTCCAAAATCGTCGGCAAATCGCGAATCGATACCCGTTCGCCCACCAGGTTTTGCAGCACGCGTTGCACGCCGCCCACCTGAATCTGGCCAGGAATGATATCGCCAATCAGCTTTTGATGCTCCTTATCCAATTCGTCCAGCAGTTTTTGGGTCTCGCTGTAGGATAACAGCTCAGCCATATAGTCCTTAATCAGCTCGGTCAGATGGGTGGTGATAACGGTGGTGGAATCGACCACGGTATAGCCCCTGAACTGTGCCTCCTCCCGCAGGTTTTCCAACACCCACATCGCGGGCAGGCCAAAGGTTGGTTCAGTCGTTTCCTCACCCGCCAGGCCAATTTTCTGCCCCTGCGGATCCATCACCATCACCATGCCTGGGCGAACCGATCCACGCCCCGCCACCAACTCCTTCACCTTAATACAGTAATCATTGGCACCCAGTTGCAGGTTGTCTTGGATGCGCACGCTGGGCAAGACAAAGCCCATTTCCCCCGCCAACTGCTTGCGCAACGACTTAATCTGATCCGTTAACTTGGGCCCATTGGCGACATTGACTAAGCCCAACAAGCCATAACCAAGCTCCAAACGGATGGTATCCATCGATAGAATGCTGCTGATTGGTTCTTCGGCAACGGGGGCGGCCGCCGCCAATTCCTGCGCCTGGGCTTCGGGGCTGGGGGTGGCGCGGGCGTTGCGCCCCAATTTATAGGCGGCATAGCCCGTGATGCCTGCCAACAACGCAAAAGGCAAAAATGGCAATCCTGGCAACAGCGCCATAAAGCCAGTAAGAAAGGATGACATCCCCAACGCCTGGGGATAGCCGCCCAGCTGGGCAAACAGAGCCTTATCGACGGAACCGCGCACGCCCGCCTTGGTGATAACCAGACCAGCGGCGGTTGAGACCAACAGGGCGGGGATCTGGCTGACCAGCCCATCCCCGACGGTTAACAGGGTATAGGATTTGGCGGCCTCAGCGAACCCCAACCCCTGCTGGGCAATCCCGATGATCATGCCCCCAACGATGTTAATGAAGGTGACCAACAGCCCCGCAATCGCATCACCGCGCACAAATTTGCTGGCACCGTCCATCGCCCCGAAAAAGGTGCTTTCATCCTCCAACTCCTGCCGCCGCTTACGCGCCTGATCCTCCGTAATCATGCCGGCGGACAGATCGGCATCAATCGCCATTTGCTTGCCCGGAATCGCATCCAGGGTAAAGCGCGCCGAAACCTCTGCGATACGGCCA
>CAISOG010000036.1 GCA_903887035.1 uncultured Holosporaceae bacterium
GGCAAAGCTGGCGCTGACCCCCCCCGTGGTTGGGTCGGTCAAAATAACGATATAGGGCAAATGCGCCTCCCGCACCTGTTGCACCGCGATGGTGGTGCGCGGCATCTGCATCAGGGATAAAATCCCCTCCTGCATGCGGGCGCCGCCACTGGCGGGAATCGCAATCAGGGCGGCGTTGTGCGCCACCGCCTGCCGCGCCGCTGTTAGCAGCCCTTCACCCACCGCCATGCCCATCGATCCGCCCATAAAGTCAAAGTCAAAGGCGGCAATGACACAGGTTATGCCGCCGATCTTACCAACCGCGACCTGAATCGCCTCCTGCAGTTTTTTGCTGTTGCGGGTTTCGCGCAGTCGGTCGGCGTAGCGTTTTTTGTCTTTAAACTTAAGGGGATCTGCCCATACCTTTGGCAACTCAACCTTATTCCACTGCCCCTCATCAAACAGCAGAGTAAAGCGTTCCTCAGCGCCGATGCGCATATGGTGTTGGCAATGGTGACAAACCAACAGATTGGCGGTCAGATCCTTATGAAAGATCATGTTCGAACAGCTGGCGCATTTGTGCCAAAGGTTATCGGGCACCTCAGACTTAACAGCGCTATCGCTGATTTTTGGACGTATCAGGGTGGTTAGCCAACTCATGAAACACTCAAATAATTCAATTAAACCGCTTGGCGAACATTGGGGGTTGCACCAGGGGTGCTGGTTGCCGCCTGTACAATAGCAGCTTTGATGGCGCTGGCTAGCGCCGACACATCCGCCAACGCCTGATCCAGGCTTTTCCCCGCCGCCAACGATCTATCATAGCAGTCAATAATGGCGGACGCTACCACCACCGCATCGGCGTCGGTTTGGGCAACGGCGGCTGCCTGCTCAGGGGTTTTGATGCCAAAGCCAACCAAAATCGGCTGGGCGGTATGCTGCCGCACCAGCTGAACATAGCGGGTCAGCCCGTCAATCTCCGCACTTTTTTGCCCCGTTACCCCCGCCACCGCAATCGCGTAAACCAGGCCGTGATGGTTGGCCAGGGTGGTGGCCATCCGATCCGCCGACGTGGTGGGCGCCACCAGCTGCACAAATTCCAGCGGCAGATTGGCCAGCGGTTGCCGCAATTGCGACTCCTCAAACGGCATATCGACGACGATCAGCCCATCAACCCCCGCCGCCACCGCCCGCGCCCCAAATTCGGCAAAGCCCATCTGCAGAATCGGGTTGAGATAGCTGTACAGCAGCAACACGGTATCGAGATGCCGCTGGCGAAAATCAGCGGCCAGCGCCAACACCGACTCCAAATCGACAGGGGGGGTATTTTGACCAGCCCGCCACCGCAACGCCCGCTCATAACTGGCCTGAATAATCGATCCATCCGCCATCGGATCACTAAAGGGCAGGGCTAGCTCAATCACGTCACAGCCCGCATCGGCCAGCGTATCCAGCATCCGCCGACTGAAGTCCAGGCCATAATCACCCGCGCTGACCCACCCGACCAAGCCCTTATGCCCATGCGCGCGCAAGCGGTTAAAACAAGCCTGTATACGGGGATTCTGGGTCATCGTTAGGCCACCTTTTTGCTGCTGCTGGTCGGAATCTCGGGCATGGTTACACTGTCCTTCAACGCCTCAGCGATGGTGAAGATGTCCTTATCCCCCCGCCCACACAGATTGACCACAACATGCTGATCCTGTGACAGGGTGGGCGCCAGCTGGCACACCGCGGCCAGCGCGTGCGATGGCTCCAACGCCGCCAAAATCCCCTCGGTTTGCGCGCACAGCTGAAAAGCCGCCAACGCCTGTTTATCGGTGGCGGTCATATGGCTTACCCGCCCCTGATCCTTCAGATAGGCATGTTCGGGCCCCACCCCCGGATAGTCCAGCCCCGCCGAAATCGAATGCGCCTCAGCAATCTGCCCGCCCGCATCCTGCAACAAATAGCTAAAGGCGCCATGCAAAACCCCTGGGCTGCCCGCGCTTAAGGTGGCGGCATGTTGGCGTTCCAGCCCATGGCCGGCCGCCTCTACCCCAATCAGCTTGACGGCGGCATCCTGCAAAAATCCATAAAACAGTCCGATAGCGTTGGAACCCCCGCCGACGCAGGCCACCGCCGCATCGGGCAAATGACCCGTAGCCGCCTCAAACTGTTGGCGGGTTTCCAGGCCGATGATGGTTTGAAAATCGCGCACCATCATGGGATAGGGGTGGGGGCCCACCACCGATCCCAGGATGTAAAAGGTATCCTCAACATGGCCAACCCAATCCCGCAACGCCTCATTGGTCGCGTCTTTCAGGGTCATGGTGCCACTGGTCACCGGCACCACCTCCGCCCCCAGTAGGCGCATCCGAAACACATTGGGCGACTGCCGCCGCACATCCTCCGCCCCCATATAAACGGTGCAGGGTAGGCCGAACAACGCCGCCACCGTGGCGGTTGCCACCCCATGTTGCCCCGCGCCCGTCTCAGCGATAATACGGGTTTTGCCCATCCGCTTAGCCAACAGGATTTGCCCCAAACAGTGGTTGATTTTGTGTGCGCCGGTGTGGTTCAGCTCATCCCGCTTAAACCACACCTGTGCCCCACCCAGCTCCGCCGTGAACCGTTTGGCATGGTACAGCGGGCTGGGGCGGCCAACATAATGCTGCAACAATTCCTCCAGCTCTGCCCAAAATTCTGGCTGTTGCCGCGCCTCCAGATAGGCAGCCTCCAGCTCCAGCAGCAGGGGCATCAGGGTCTCGGCAACAAACCGCCCGCCATAGGTGCCAAAATGGCCGTTGGCGTCGGGCAGATTCTGCCATCCCCGCCCAAAGCCGGGCGATGATGGTCGCGTGAAATAATCAACCAGAATACCCATAATGCCGCCAAACCCATAGTAAGGAATCAATGATAAGCCGCGTTACGGCGATAGCCCCGCCAATGCAGCCGCCGCATTTTGCACGAAAGCTTGCATCATGGCCAGGTCTTTAACGCCAGGGTGCTGTTGCGGGTCGGCCTCAATCCCGCTGGCCACATCAACCCCATGCGGGCGCCCCAAAGCCACCTGCGCCGCCACATTCTCCACCGTCAGCCCCCCCGCCAACAGCCACGGAATATCACTCAATGGATTGGCCGCCGCCCATTCAGCGGGGGCGATGGTTGCCTTGCGCCGCTGATCAGGATCCTTAGGACGATCCAGCAGCAGCCAATCGGCCACCCCCGCATAGGCCATCACCTGCGCGGTGGTCAGGGCATCATCAACCGCCAGGGCTTTGATAAGGGGTACAGCCATCCCCCGTTCGTTCAGCGCGCCCCGAATCGCCGCCACCGCAGCGGGCGACTCCTCCCCATGCAACTGCACCATCGCCGGCTGCACCGTCGTCGCCAACTCCACCACCGCAGCGGGGGGCAGATTGGCCAGCAGCAGCACCCCCGTTAAGCCAGCCTCTCGCGCTGCCGCCAACAACAACGCCGCCTGCGCCTGATCGACGCAGCGCGACGACCCCGCCACTTGAATCACACCCACCCAGTGCGCGCCAGCGTCAGCCGCCGCCTGTACATCCGCCAGGCTGGTCATGCCGCATAATTTGATGGGGTAAGAATCGGTTGGTTGGGGCTTCATAAGATAGCGCTTGGTCAGGTTAGGGAACGATTTACGGACATAGGGGATTGGGCGCAATCGTGTTTGGATAAGGCATCACAGGATACCACTTCGGCGCATGGCTTAAAAGACCATGCCCTATACCCCCCGCACAACCACCCGATAAACCATAATAAAACAACAAAATCAAAGCGTTAGATACAATGCTTGCCAAGCCAAATCTTTTTTGCTAAGTAATAAAAAGCAATTGGTTAAATTTGTTGGGAAAAATTTGTAACCTTAATGTGTTAGGCTGAATTTTTATATGGTTATTCAGCCAAATAACCAACCTGTTAATAATTACCTCAGGATTTTCATGCGATTTCTACGCCCTAAAGCCTTGCTGGCCATTGCCTTGGGATATTTGTTTGCCATGCCGATGTCGTCAGCCCTGGCAGCCGATGCCTGCACCCCCTATCTGATTCAGGCGGAGCAGTATTATCGGATGCCCAGTGGCCTGTTGCGTGCGATTGCCCAGGTTGAAAGCGGTGGTCAGTTTGGCTATCCCTGGGCTTGGGCAATTAACGACAATGGCAAACCGCGCTTTCCCCGCAGCTATGGTGAGGCCACCAGCCATTTGCGCAGCACCGGTGGCGGCGTCAAAAAGGATGTCGCGGTCGGCTGCATGCAAATCTACATGCGCTATCACAGCGATTATTTTAAGGCGCCTGAATGGGCACTGAACCCCTATTACAATGTTTGGTATGCCGCCAATTATTTGTACCGTTTACGCCTGAAATACGGCAATTGGACCGATGCGGTTGGCCGTTACCACGCCAATGACAAAACCGCCCAGCGCAACTACATCTGCAATGTTTGGGAAAATCTGAACCGCCTGTATGGCCTAAAGCCTGACAACAGTCGCAATTATTGTAGACAAACTTAAGTCATTGCACTTCATTTTAGAACAGGGATGTCGTCACCAGCACATTTTGTGCTGCTATTGCGGGCTGAATTTGGCAATAGCGATTTCCAAATTCTTGACAATTTCTTTAGCAATTGGATGGCTATCATCCTGGATTTTATAACGGGCAACTGCCCCAATCGCCTCTAAATGCAGCTTGATAATAGCCAAGTCGGCCGCCGTTGGATTGACATTGGTGTATCGATACAGCGAACTTCCCAACTGGCCAATCATGGGATAGCCAAAGGTGCCCGCCTCACCCTTAAAATTAAAGGCGGCCTGCATAATATCGCCAATTCCCTCATCCTGATTGACGGTGGCATTTTGCACCCCATTAAAGATTTTCCAGATATTCACCAACTGATCTTCAACAATGGTGCAATAATCCTCCTTCAGGGCCACAACAGCATCATCCGCCCTGGTCAGCATATTCGCAGGCAGCCCCCCCTTGCCAACTTTATCCTTAATCTTGTTTTTTGGATAAAAGATCTGGGCGGTCGCACCCAGATTTGAATCTTTATTAAAAAATTTCATGCAGATCTCTTTTTAAGGAAGAGTTTTTTGCCAGGCCATCCAACAATTCATCGTAACTGTAACAGGCTTATCAAATTGTTAACAAGAGTCCATAGCGTCTTTTTTTTAACC
>CAISOG010000037.1 GCA_903887035.1 uncultured Holosporaceae bacterium
ACAAGACCTTCGATCAAAGGCCACGCCCCATTACCCTGACCAGCAATCAGGGGTAGGAATAGGGCAGACCCCTCTATCACCCCTCTGGGCTATATCCAATCCATCTTCCCAGACCGCCTCCAGTCTTTAATGTACTGAACCTATACACAGCGTTTGCCCCCCTAGCCGACTGTTCGCGATTCGGCTAAACTGAGGAACTTAAATTTTCGGGATGGATAGCAATGAACGATTTGCTGGCAAAAATTGCGGTGACGGGGCTGTGCAAAAGCTTTGGCAATAAGGTGGTGTTGGATGGCGTGGATCTGGCGGTGCCGGCGGGTCAATCGCTGGTGGTGTTGGGCAGCTCTGGGTCGGGCAAATCGGTGCTGATTAAATGCATTTTGGGGATTATGGAACCCGATGCCGGCGATGTGTTGGTCAATGGGGTCAGCGTGCTGAACCGTTCGGCCGCCGCCCACACCAATTTTCTGCAAAAAACCGGCGTGTTGTTTCAGGGATCCGCCCTGTTTGACAGCCTGTTGGTATGGCAAAATGTCAGCTTTCGCCAGTTGCAGGAACGAACCATGCGGCGGGCTGAGGCGAAAGAATACGCCATCCATTTGTTAACGGAGGTGGGTTTGGCCGCCAATGTTGCCGACCTGGCGCCATCGGAATTGTCGGGCGGGATGCAACGACGAGCCGCCCTGGCGCGGGCGATTGCCAGCAAGCCTGATGTGATTTTTTTCGATGAGCCCACCACGGGCTTGGATCCGATTACCGCCAACGGCATCAACGATCTGATTGTCAAAACCGTGCGCCAGCTGAACGCCACCGCCATCACCATCACCCATGATATCAACAGCATGCGGCGGATTGCCGATGAGGTGGCGTTGCTGTTCGGCGGCAAAATCATGTGGCGCGGGGCGGCCGATAAGATTGATGATGTCGCCAACCCCTATATCGACCAATTCATCCACGGCAAACTGGATGGCCCCATCCCCGTCCTAGGCTTTGGGGGGAAGTAGGTAGGGAAAGCCTGTTGGACTTTGGACACACAGGCCGCACAATGCATGCCGATAATCGCATAGATCTGTCGCACGGAATCCCCAGTCGAACTTCGCAAATCTTACTAGGGCATGGGGCTGACAGACATCAAAAGCCTTGTAAAATCTTTTCCACAAAGCCCTTACCACTCCGTCTGACCTGCTGGTCAGCAGGTTAACCTGTGCTCCCTCAACATACCCCCATCATCACCCTTTGCAGGGGGTGGGGGGATGTGGTAAGGGGTGGAGCAGGCTATTGGCTTTCGCAGGCCAGGCTACACACCGTCTGATCTTACCCTAACGATTTCCCCAACCCCATTTTACGATTGCGACTATCATGGCCTTTGCGATACGTCCCCGCCGCAGTGTTTTGTACATGCCCGCCTCGAACCCGCGCGCGCTGGAAAAGGCCAAAACGCTGAACGCCGACGGCTTTGTTTTTGACTGTGAGGATGCGGTGGCCCCTGATATGAAGGAGGTGGCACGGCGGCAGGCGATTGCGGCGGCAAACTCCGCCGACTATGGCAAGCGTGAGGTGGTGGTGCGGGTCAACGGCCTGGACACCCCCTGGGGCTATCAGGATTTGGTGGCTGTAGCCAGCTGTGGGGCGCATGCCATCCTGCTGCCCAAAATTCAAAGCGCGGAAATGGTGCGGCGGGTTGAGGAAATTTTGTTGGCCTCTGGCCTGCGTGAGGAAACCGCGCTGTGGGTGATGATTGAAACGCCCCTGGGGGTTCTAAACGTGCGGGAGATTGCTCAGGCCACGCCCCGCCTGCGCTGCATGGTGATGGGCACGTCGGACTTAAGCAAGGATTTGCAGGCGCAACCGTCCAAAGACCGCCTGGCTCTGTTGACCAGCCTATCCCTGTCGGTACTGGCGGCGCGTGCTTATGGCCTATCCATCCTGGATGGCGTGCATGTGGATATTAACGATGATGATGGCTTTACCCGCGCCTGTTGGCAGGGGGTGGAGATGGGTTTTGATGGCAAAAGCCTGATTCACCCCAAAACCATCGACACCACCAACCGCATTTTTGCGCCCAGCAGCGAATCGGTCAGCAACGCCCGCCGTATCATCGCCGCCCATGCCGATGCCAACAACAAAGGTCAGGGGGTGGTGGTGGTTGACGGCAAAATGATCGAAAATCTGCATGTCGAAAGCGCATGGCGCCTGGTCGAACTGGCCGAAGCGATTGAGAAGCTACACAAAGGCGGCCATTAGGGCTGTCCTGAGAGACTCACTGGCTTGCGAGTGCTGATTGGGAGAGGCAGGCAGTTGGCGGGGTTGAGAAACCACAAGCCAGCAATCAGGGCTTGATTTACTCATCCAACGGGTTATTATCGCTACATTCTTAAAGCTATGCTTAGCGGCAGGAGCACACCATGCGTCCCCTTTCCCCCCATTTGCAAATCTATCGCCCGCAGATAACCTCAGTGCTGTCGATCTTGCACCGCATTACCGGTTTCGCGCTGTCGGTTGGCCTGCTGCTGTTGGCTGGCCTGGTTATTTCGGCGGCATTCGGGCAGCAAAGCTTTGACCTGGTGCGCGGGCAAATGAGCACTTGGTATGGCTATATTCTGCTGATGGGCTGGTCATGGGCGTTTTATTACCACCTGTGCAACGGCGTTCGCCACCTGTTCTGGGATATAGGTAAGGGGTTTGAGCTGTCGACCGTTACCACCTCTGGCTGGGCGGTGCTGTTGGCCAGCCTGACGATGACCGCTGTCACCTGGGTCTATATTATTCAACGTTCATCAATTGTGCGGGAGCTGCTCAGCAATGCCAATGTCCAGTAGTCCCCGCGATCTCGGTTCCGCCAAATCAGGCAGCCATCATTGGTTGGCGCAACGGGTTTCCGCCCTGGCGCTGATTGTGCTTAGTCTGTGGCTGGTGGCCAACCTGCTGGGGCTGGTTTTCACGCCTTATGGCAATTATGTCTATTGGTTAAAAAACCCTATCAACGCGATTGGCCTGATTTTGTTTTTCGCCGCGAGCTTCTATCACAGCACGCTTGGCCTGCAAACCATTATTGAGGATTACATTCATCGCGCCTGCATCCGTTGGGCGGTGTTGTTGTTGGTGCAGGGTTTGACGTTGTTGTTGGCGGTTGGATCCATTTTTTCGGTGATTTTTGTTGCGCTGAAATAGGATTGCGGTTGGATTTTTCTTAAGGGTTTTTCCTAAAGGTTTTTAAAGGGATTAGGGTTATGGTTGCTGCCTATAAAATTGTTGAACATGACTATGACGTGGTCATCGTGGGCGCTGGTGGAGCGGGATTGCGGGCAGCCCTGGGCATGTCGGCGGCGGGGCTGAAAACCGCCTGTGTTAGTAAGGTTTTTCCAACCCGCAGCCATACCGTCGCCGCGCAGGGGGGCATCGCCGCCTCGCTAAGCAATCTTGATGATGATGACTGGCGTTTCCACATGTACGACACGGTTAAGGGGTCAGACTGGCTGGGGGATCAGGACGCGATTGAGTATATGGTGCGCAACGCCGCCGCCGCAGTGATTGAGCTGGAAAATTTTGGGGTGCCCTTTTCAAGGACAGAGGATGGCCGCATCTATCAGCGCCCCTTTGGTGGGCATACCGGCGATTATGGTGAGCGGATGGTGCGACGCGCCTGCGCCGCGGCCGACCGCACGGGGCATGCGATTCTGCACACCCTGTACCAACAAAGCCTGAAGCATCAGACCAACTTTTTCATCGAATATTTCGCACTGGAATTGTTGATGGATGATGAGGGTGCCTGCCGCGGCGTGGTGGCCTGGTGTCTGGAGGATGGCAGCATCCATATTTTCCGCGCCCAAACCACGGTGCTGGCAACCGGCGGTTATGGCCGCGTCTATTACACCTGCACCTCCGCCTATACCTGTACAGGGGATGGCAGCGCGATGGCCCTGCGCGCAGGCATCCCGTTGCAGGATATGGAATTTGTGCAGTTTCACCCAACCGGGGTTTATGGCGCAGGCTGCCTAATCTCCGAAGGGGTGCGGGGTGAGGGGGGCTACCTAACCAACTCGGAGGGGGAGCGGTTTATGGAGCGCTACGCCCCCAAGGCTAAAGACTTGGCCAGCCGTGATGTGGTCAGCCGCGCCATGGCGATGGAGATTCGGGCGGGTAAGGGCGTCGGGCCGGAGAAGGACTACATGCTGCTGCACATCGAACATCTGCCCGCGGAAATTATCCGCGAACGCCTGCCCGGCATTTCAGAAACCGCGCGGATTTTTGCGGGTGTGGACACGACGAAGGAGCCGATTCCCGTCTGCCCAACCGTGCATTACAACATGGGCGGCATTCCGACCAATTATCATGCCGAAGTTATCCGCCCGACTAAGGATAACCCCGATGCGGTGGTACCAGGCCTGATGGCGATTGGTGAGGCCGCCTGTGTTTCGGTGCACGGCGCCAACCGTTTGGGCTGCAACTCCCTGCTTGATCTGGTGGTGTTTGGCCGTTCAGCCGCGCTGCGTGCCGCCGAAACCATCAAGCCGAATGGCCGCCTGCCAAGCCTTTCCAAGGAAATAACTGATAAGGCGATTGGCACTTTTGACCAACTGCGCGCCGCCAAGGGTGATGGTAAGGTTGGTGAGGTGCGGGTGGATATGCAAAAGGCGATGCAAAGCAATTGCGCCGTGTTCCGCGATGATGCCACCCTTAAGGAGGGGAAGGCCAAGCTGGAACAGGTCTATACTAAGGCAAAAGACATCGGCCTTAGCGACCAATCCCTGATTTGGAACACCGATCTGGTTGACTATCTGGAGCTGCGCAACCTGATGGGTCAGGCTGTCGCCACCATGCATTCCGCCGCCGAACGGCCAGAAAGCCGCGGTGCCCACGCCCGCGACGATTTCCCCGAACGCGACGACCAAAATTGGATGAAACATAGCCTGGCCTATGTTGATGAATCGGGTAAGGCCACCATCGCCTATCGCCCCGTCCACTACTACACCCTGTCCAACGATGTTTCGCCCTTCCCGCCGCAAAAGCGGGTCTATTAAGCAATAGGAATCGCGCCATGCATCATGTTTGTTTTCGCCTTGTTGCTATGACTTTATTGGTTTTAGCACTAACAAAAAACACCTTTGCAGCCGAAAAATTAAGTGAGAATCCAGTAAAATTGGGAGTTGCAGGACCGTTTTCAGGCGCATTGGCGTCTTATGGAGAAAAAAACAAAAAGGGCGCGCAGCTAGCCGTTGATGAAATCAACGCCAATGGTGGTCTTTTAGGAAAACCCCTGGAAGTGATTTATGCCGATGATGCATGCGAACCTAAGCAAGCTACTGCAGCAGCCAATTATTTGGAAAGTCGCGGTGTTACCGCTGTCGTTGGCCATTTTTGCTCTCCTACTTCCACCGTGGCAGCCGCTATTTATAATGAAACGGGAATCATA
>CAISOG010000038.1 GCA_903887035.1 uncultured Holosporaceae bacterium
AACATTTTCGCAGGCTGTATATTTCTAAATTGGAACAACTATAACAGTTAAAGGCAGCAATAGATGCGCGCGCCAGGTTGGTATATAGCTGAGGGCGCTTATCAAGACCATCAATCCACACCAACGGGTGGGAGCTAAAAATTCTCTTTCAGCCAGTTGATGCCCTGCCTGAAAAACCCGCCCACCCCGCCGCCGCTGGTGGTGCGCGAACCCGCGCGGTGCTGATAAGACTCTGCCCAGCTGGATTCCAGCGCGTGATCCATCACATAGTGCAACATCCCCGTTGCCACCGCAAAGGATGGGGTGCTGGCCGATTCGGGTTGGCTTGACCAGCCATGCACCACCCCCAGGCGAACGGGTCTGCCCAACATATGGGTGGCCAGTTCCCGCAGGCCTGGCAGTTGCGATGCCCCGCCGGTTAGCACCAGCCGCCAAGTGGCCTGCTGAATCTCCTGGGGCAGGGCGTTCAGCTTGTCCCGCAACAGCTCCAACGTTTCCTCAACCCGCGGCCTGACAATGTTGTTCAGGGCAAAGCGGGGAATCATATTGTTCGACTGCCCCTCAACCTCACCGACCAGGGGCACGGCAATGGTATCGCGGTCATCGCCGCGTGCGGGCAGCACATGGGCGTACAGATTTTTCAGCCGTTCGGCATGTTGCAGTGATACTGACAGGCCGTGGGCAACATCATGGGTGATGTGATAACCGCCAACCAGCAACCGATCGGCGTGGGTAAGATGGCCATTTTGGAAACAGGCAAAGCTGGTAGTACCCGCCCCCAGATCGATCACGGTGGCGCCCAGGCTGCGTTCATCATCCACCAAACAGGCCAGGCCGGCGGCATAGGGGGCGGCGATGACTCCCAACACATCCATATGGCAACGGCCAACCGCATGCAGCAGGTTTTGCAACACCGTGCCGCTGGTTTCCACCCGATGATAGCGGGCGCTAAGCTGATGCCCAACCATGCCCAACGGGTCGGTGACATCATCCAATTCATCCACCGCATAGCCCAGGGGAATTAAATGCAGCATTTCGCCGCGCAAGTCGGGGCGATGATCGTTGCGGCTGTCGCCCCTGGCCTCAACCCGTGGCTCACGCGGGTCACCCCGTACATCGCTACGGCTATCGCCATGATAATGATCATGATGGTTGCTGGCTTGGTGGTTGGGGGCAAACTCCTCCTGAATACTCACCCGATGCAGCAGGCGCGCCAAATCCTCTGCCCGCACCTCCCCCTCTGGCAAAACCATGCTGCCGCCCACCAATTGGGAGGTCAGCTGGATGCCCGAAAAGCTGAGATACAACCCCTGCAGGGTGACATTGGCGGCCTGTTCAGCCGATTGTACCGCATGGCCGATTGAGCTTTGTGCCTGCTCCATATCAACAATTTTGCCATAGCGGATGCCGCGCGATTCCTGATGCCCAACGCCGATGACGCGCAACCGATCCCCCGCCGAATCGGTGGTCGCAATGATGCAGCAGGTCTTGGCCGAGCCAACATCCAGCACCGCAAGCACGCTGTTTTTTCCCTTAATCATGAATTGATACTAGAAAGGTTATGCGGGGCAAGCAAGCGTATGCTTATCGCCCGCCATCTGCTTCCCTCTATGCCTGCCCCCCTATAGTCCTGATGATTGATGCCGCATTGTGTCATGGCTCTTGGCCAACGGACAGAGATGGGTTAAGGTGCTATGCTTCGCGGGTGTGGTTCAATGGTAGAACATCAGCTTCCCATGCTGAGAGTGAGGGTTCGATTCCCTCCACCCGCTCCAGATTTTTGGCGCTTTAACGGGCGGGCAGGCATGCCCCCGCCGCTTTCCCATAGCCTACAAACTGTCCTGAACATGGCTGTTTTTCAGCACATCGGGCAGGGGATCTAAGGTAAAGGGTTGGGCGGTCACCACAAAGCTTAATTGCCCGCGCCAGCTGGCCTGATCCATCGCCTCCTGAAAACCAAGCCGCAGGGCTTCGCGCAGGGTGGGGTCGAGGGC
>CAISOG010000039.1 GCA_903887035.1 uncultured Holosporaceae bacterium
GCCACCAATGCCACCCTGGCAACCCCAACCGAAGCCATCGATACGCCCCCGCAGCATGAGGAAGGTGCACACCGTTTTTCCCACCAGGAGGTTGCATATGATGATTTTGCTACAGTCACACCAAGTCAGCCTACACCCTCCTCTTTTGCAACGTTGCTTCTGTCGGAACCAACAAATGCCAAGCCAGAAATAGCAACACATGCAGATGACTCAGCGCCCAACTCTTTTTCCGGGTCATACGATAGCGAGGGGGGCAATCTGACCACAGACTCCCGAACACAAGATGGTCGTTTTTCTGCCCAGCTTAATCCTACTTCTTCCAGCAATACCGCTTCGAAAAGATTTTCTTTATGGAAGATAGTCATACAGACCATTAAAACAACCATCATCTTGCTGATATGGCTGCTGCTAACCGCCGCGATGGTTTACATTCTGTCCACAGGATATCTTCAACAGAAGCTGCTGTAGTTTGCTGGTCATACTTGTCGTTGCCAGACCGCAACTGTGCAGCCTAGGGATTAAGATTATGGGTCAAGCTTACGGGTTAGGCAGACCCAATGCCCATCCGGATGATCAATCATATGTCGATAGGCTTGATACGCCAGCGGCAGAGAATCAAACAGACCAAAAACACTGCTGCCGCTGCCGCTCATCGACGCATAACAACACCCCTCAGCGCCTTGCATGTCCTGACATAGCTTGGCAATTTCAGGACACAATGCGACGGCGGATGGATACAAATCATTGCCAAGACTTTTAATGCCATCCAGATTAATGGGCTCTACCTTTGACCCAGGACAGCCAACATCTGTATCAAGGTTGTTTGCCATGGCATGACGCGCAAAAACGGCTTCTGTGCTCAAAGATTGCTTTGGCATGACGAGCAGAACATGTTGCGCCTTTCGGACATCCTGCGCATAAGTCACTGGCATGACTGTTTCCCCCACACCACGCATGATACAATCACGACGTTGAAGACAAACAGGAACATCCGCTCCCAATTTTTGATGCCATGGATAATCAAACAACGTATTGCTGTGCTGGCTGTACTTTTTGGCCACGGCCTTGATAACCGTCGCGGCATCGGCGCTACCACCACCAAGACCAGCACCAGATGGGATGCGCTTGGTCAGACTTATGGTATATTTTGGTAAATTCTTGAGAATATCTCTGTTTATAATGGCTAACGCACGCAATACGATGTTTTTATCGTTGTTAGGAATAGACTTGGTATTTATGCCATACAGATGCATTCCGTCTGCTTGGTGACACCCCTTATTAGCTAACCCTATCTCGACGTCATCGGCTAGACGTAGGAATACCACCAAACTTTCCAACAGGTGATACCCATCCGATCGCTTACCCACAACCTTTAAGCTAAGGTTTAACTTGGCATTAGCTAAGTTAAAATTCTGACTCATAGTGTTTGTACAGCCTCATAACCACCAGCATCCATGCTGAACATTGCTGGCGGGCTTGGCAGATCATTCATCAAACTATCCATCAAACTTGACTCTTATCGGTCTAGGATCTCACGCTGTCGCCTAATGTGGTTGATAGATTAGTCTGTTGACGCATGATTCTGCACTAATCCATCCGCCAGCTTCTGCTCAATTTTGGCCTTAAGACCATCTTCTGGCTTAAACAACAGGGCGCGTTGCCACTGATAGCGCGCCTCATAATGGCGGCCAACCTGCCACAGGGCATCGGCATAGTGATCGGTGATAACGGGATCATTGGCAATCACGCTTAGGGCGCGTTCCAACAATTTGACGGCCTCAGGATACTGCCGTTGCTGGTAATAGACCCAGGCAAGGCTATCCATGATATAGGGATCGTTCGGACGCTGTGCCAAAGCCTGGCGAATCATCTCCGCGGCTTCGGCCTTATCCAACCCCTGGTCAATCCAGCTATAGCCAAGATAGTTCAGCACGCTAGGCTGATTGGGGCTTAGTTCCAAGGATTTTTTGAGATAGCGTTCGGCACTTGGCCAATCCTTAGCCTGTTCGGCAGCAATGCCGGCAACATAATACAGCGGCCAATCATTTTCTGGCTGATTCGATGATTTTACCGCAATGGCCTTGGCATAGGCCGCCTGCGCGCTGGCAAATTGCGATGCGTTGCGATGAATATCCCCCAGCAACATCCAAACATCACGACGGTTTGGCCGTTCGCCAGCAAGATGTTCAAGCCTATCCACCGCCGAATCAACCCTGCCCAACAGCTCCAAACACCGCGCCTCGTCCAGGCGTGCTGTCCAACCCCAGGGGCTGCTGTCAGGAATTTTGTGCCAGATGGACAGCGATTCGGGGCAACGATCATAGCCCGCCAGGGTGCGTGCCAGCTGCAACTTAGCTAACTCAAGATTCGGGCTAATCGCCAACGCTAACTGCAGATATTGCACGCGGGCATCGCGAAATTGTTCATCCTGCAGCAGCAAGGCCATGGTCAGAAAAATATCGGCAATCCCATCCTGCGGACGCTGCAACCATTGCTTAGCTAACCCCTTAGCTAACTTGTTTTGTTCCGCCTGCCGTCGCATTTGCAACAGCCAATCGTTCTCAGGCTGTTGCGCCAACAGCCGATCATAGACCGCCAGCGCCTCAGCCTGACGATTTTGCAACAGCTGGACAGAGGTTAGGCTTTCAACCAACCGCAAGGGCGGCTGGGGATCCTGTCCCAACGCGTTGGTAAGCGCCTGTTCCGCCGATGGCAACTCCCCCAGCCACCAAGCGATTAGGCCGATTTGGTTATCGACCAACCATCGCAACGGGTGGGTTAGTGGCATTTGCAGCATAGCAGCCCTGGCCCCCGCCGGATTATCCTGAGCCAATCTTATCCAGGCTCTCAGCGCGGGGCGCAGCAATATGTTAAGATCATTATCAGGCAATCGATCAATCGCTGCCTCCGCCTGCGCCCAATCACTTCGATTGATGGCATCAACCAGAACAGCCAGCTGGCCATTTGGCGCAGTAATGCCCATCGATAGCAGCTGTTGGTGGTAATCAACCGCCTCAGTCAAGGCACCCTGCGCCATCGCCAGATTCAAATTTTCCTGCAACACCATGCGATTGGTGGGATCCAGCTGCAGACCATACCGCAGATAGGGCCAAGCCAGATCATAGCGCCCCTCCATCAACCCTTGCCGCCCGGCCAGATAACTGCCCGACAGGGTTTGCGGGGCAGACATCTTGGGCAAGGGAAAGCGCGGCAGCGTTGCCGCGGTGGTGATAATCGTTGCGGGCTGATCCGATTCGGGATAAACCGCCTCAGTATTCATTGCCCCAGATCCAGCACAGGCCGTTAGCATCAGCACCGCCAGACTTGACAATGCCCAGGCGCATGGTTTGATCGTTGTGGCCACGGGGTGGCGTTGATGGAAAGCTAGGATAGGCAACATGGTAACCCACCATAACCAAGATTCATCCGATACAAAAGCCATTTTGCTAAGCTTGCGGGCGGCACTCGCCTGGCAAATGCAAATGGGGATGGAAAGCTGCGAGGGGGCAGTGCCCTTAGAAGCCATGGAACAACTTGTGCCGCAGCCAGCGCAGGCACAAACACAGACACCGCCCGCACCATCACACCAGCCAGTAAGCAGCCCACAGCGTCACAGTTCATCGCCAGGCGTTGCCACGGTTGCACCAAACAGAATGAACCACTCACAAGCCATCGACAATTTGGCGAAGATAAATCTGCCTCCGTCCGCTGCCAGCCTTAGTACTCAACAGCCCATTTCCAACCACCAACCCCCTGCCCCCAGCTTTTCCGCAACAATGCCTTCAACTTTTGCTACCACTTCTACGACCAATGGCCATTCACCACCACCGTACCCGACGGACTGTGATCTGGCGGGCTTACGGGCGGCGGTTGAGGGTTATGACGATTGCCTGCTCAAAAGCTTTGCCACCAACATGGTGTTTGCCGATGGCAATCCCGATGCGCCGCTGATGCTGATTGGGGAGGCTCCCGGCGCGGATGAGGATCGGCTGGGCAAACCCTTCGTCGGGCAAAGCGGCCAACTGCTGGACAAAATGTTGGCCAGCATCGCGGTTGATCGCGACAATGCCTATATCAGCAACGTGATCTTTTGGCGCCCGCCCGGCAACCGCCCGCCCACCGATCGCGAAATCGCCCAATGCCTGCCCTTTGTTGAAAAGCATATCGCCCTGGTTGCGCCAAAGCTGCTAGTGCTGGTCGGCGGTATCGCGGTTAAGGCAATTCTGCAACGTAAGGAGGGGATAACGCGCCTGCGCGGTCAATGGCATGACTACCGCAACCCCGCCTTTGCGACTGATCAGCCCAGCATTAAGGTTTTGGCCACCTATCACCCCGCCTTTTTGATGCGCAGCCCCGCCAACAAACGCGAAGCCTGGCTGGATATGCTGAAAATTAAGCAAGCCCTGGCCGAGCTTTCCAAAACTTAATCGGCAGCATTCTTTAGGCAAGCAATGGCGATCGATCCCAACACAACAATGGTGGCGACAATGATAAGAAAGCCTATAGCGGCGCGAACCAACTCAATCTGTTCGGGATCCAAGGCGAATGGATTAATGTTATCCATGGTCACTCCAATCTTTCAAAGAGACTAATACTTAGAAATTATGGCACGGATTTGTTACAAAAATTAGAAATTTCTATTTTCTTTCGTTTAAAATAGTTGAGCGAACGGCAACATTTTAAGGGCCATGCGCCATATCGCGATGCACCAGGGTGGCGGTGATGCCAGCCTCCGCCAACAACTGATGCAGGCGGCTGACAGTACGTACCGAGCGATGAAAGCCGCCCGTGCAGCCAAAAGCAATGGTTAGGTAGAAACGGTTGTCGCGTTCGTAGAGGGGGATGGTGCTGTGCATCAGGGTCATAACCTGTTGCACAAAGGGCGCAAAGGCGGGATCGGCGTCAATATAGGCCGCCACTTGCGGTTGCCGCCCATCGACCAGCCGCAACTCAGGATCGTAAAAGGGATTGCGCAAAAAGCGCATGTCAAACACCCAATCGGCCTCGGGTGGCAGGCCGCGCTTATAGGCAAAAGACAACAGGGTTAGTTGCAATTTGGAGCTGTGCGGGGCGGGTAGGCGGCTTTGTAACAGGCGTTTTAACCCATCGGTCTTCATTTCGGTGGTATCAATGACCAAATCGGCCTCATCCCGAATCGGCGCCAACAATTGCCGCTCCACCGTCATCGCCTCTATCAGGGTCATGGGGCGCTGATCCGCTGTAGCAAGCCCGTGCGAGGGTTCAAAGGATGCCAAGGGGTGCGGGCGGCGGCTTTCCTTAAAGCGACGCATCAACATCGCCTCACTGGCCTCCAGAAAGATTAGGCGGGCAGCCGATCGGTCGCGCAACAGATGCAACACCTGCTGCACCGCCGCGCTGGAGAAGGCACGGCTGCGCGCATCCAACCCTATCGCCAATGGCCGTGGTGGCTCACTCTCCGCCAACAGGGGCGGCAACAGGGTTAGAGGCAGGTTGTCAATCGCCTCATAGCCCTGATCCTCTAGGCAACGCAGCGCCGCGGTTCGACCCGCCCCCGCCAGGCCGGTTACAATCACCAATTTCAGGGCGGCTGGTTGCGGGTTCATCGGCAAATCGGGCAGGCTGGGTTGGTCGGCCAGATTCGGCTGGCTAACTGGTGCCAAGTTCGTGGCAGGATTGGGCGTATCCGCTGGCTTAGTCACCCCTGACCTCATTCAGAGTGGTGGCGGCCGCGATAGCGGGGCGCACGCTTAGGCTTTTCCCAAACAAAAGGCTGGCGGCTGGGTATGGGTCAGAAATCATGAACTGACCATAGCCGATTGCGGGCTTTTTACCAAGTCGATTAGCTGGGCAACATGGGCGGGGTCGGTATCGGGCAGCACCCCATGCCCCAAATTCATGATGTGCGGGCGGCCAATCATCAGACGTTGCAGCTGATAAACCGCCTTGGCCATCTCATCCCCGCCCCGCTGCAACAATTCGGGCGCCAAATTGCCCTGTAGCGGCAGTTGGGGGGGCAGCAATGGCAACAGCCGCGCCAACTCGACCTCATGATCCAACCCTAAGGCGCTGACCGGCACGGCGGCAGCATAATCGGCATAGGCATCGCCACTGCCCTTCGGAAAGCCAATAATGGGGATGGTGGGATAGCGTGCCCGCACCCCCGCAATCACCCGTTGGTGCGGCTCTATCACCAGGCGCTGATAGTCGTCAAGCGCTAAGCCCGCCCAGCTGTCGAACAGCTGTACCGCCTCAACCCCCGCCGCGATTTGCAAACACAGGTAATCGATGGTGGCGGTGATCAGCAGATCCATCAAACCGCTGCTGACCGTTATGGGCAAATTCTGTTGCCGTTGCAGGTAATAGGCAATTGTCCAGGGGGCACCCGCAAAACCCAACAGGGTTGCTTGCTCTGGCAAATCCTTCTTTACCATCCGCACCACCTCAGCCACCGGTTGCCAGCGTTGCATCGCCGCCGCCTGGTCATAGCGCAACCCCTCCAGCTCCGCCGCGGTGCTGGCCACCCCGGTTTGCCCCAAGCCGTGCTGATCGCCAAAACCAACCTTCAGCCCCAGCCCATAGGGTACCAGCAGGATATCGGCAAAGATAATCGCTGCGTCCAGGGCGAACCGTTGCAGCGGTTGCAGGGTGATTTCCGCCGCCTTGGTCGGATTCAGAAACAAGGCCATCAGGTCGGGGCTTTGTTGCCTAAGGGCACGGTATTCGGGCAAAAACCGTCCAGCCTGCCGCATCAGCCAGATTGGCGGGGGCGTCAGGATATGGCCATGCAAAACCGCCAACAAAGCTTTCATCAATTTTTCATCTTAGTACGGTAAAGGTTAGATACCATTAGACACCATAGGCAATTCTCACCCGCTTGGCTACCACCCGCAACCCTTTTGTACCCCAGGGCAGAAGGCTATCTGGCTTCCAGAAATTCCCCAATATTAGTAATCTTTTTTATAAATTAAGGTGGTGATGGATAGTAGGGGCGGGGGAAAATGGGGATAAGATTTTTTGGCGGGTTATCCCATTTTTTCCCCGTTGCAATTCCTGATGAAAAAAGCGTGACTAGCCAGTTTTTTCCACAGACTTATCCTGGCAATCTTGCCGTCATCGTTCTGTGTATCAAATCCAACCCGCGCTGTGGCCAAAATCCCACTTATCCCCAAGGCCAATTTTACCCTGGGATA
>CAISOG010000040.1 GCA_903887035.1 uncultured Holosporaceae bacterium
CCGGTTCGGGCGTGCCGGGCACAATCGGAATGCCCAGCTTGGTTGCGGCCTCTTTAGCCGTCAGTTTATCGCCCATCAGCAGGATATGTTCGGCACTGGGCCCCACAAAAATCAGGCCGTGATCCTCCACCATCTCCGCAAAACGGGCATTTTCTGCCAAAAAGCCAATGCCAGGGTGAATGGCATCCGCCCCCGTGATGGCGGCCGCCGACAGGATCGCCGGCATATTCAGGTAACTGTCTTTACTGGCGGCGGGGCCAATGCAAACGCTTTCATCCGCCAGCCGCACATGCATGGCATCGGCGTCCGCAGTGGAATGTACAGCAACGGTTGCCATACCCAGCTCCTTAGCGGCGCGATGGATACGCAGGGCAATTTCCCCACGGTTGGCAATCAAAAGTTTGGCAATCATGCGTCTAACCTAAATAAAATGTTCGGTACGTTGTCGTAAGCTAATGCTATTCAATAATCATCAACAGCTCGCCGAACTCAATCGGAATACCGTTGGTGACCATGATATGCGTGACCTTGCCCGCACGCGGCGCCTGAATCGGATTCATCACCTTCATCGCCTCAACAATCAACAGGGTTTGCCCCTGCTCCACCGTATCACCCACCTTTACAAAGGGCGGAGAGGTAGGCTCAGACGCCAAATAGACCGTACCAACCATCGGCGACAACACGGCGCCCACATGGTCGGGGCCAATCACCGGCTTTGCGGGATCCGCTGTAACCGCAGCAGCCTCAGCAGCTGGCGCATGAACCGCTGCAGGAGCGACAGGGGTGGCAACAGGCACCGTGGCCTGCACCGTAATCTGTTTGGCCAGCCTTAGGCGGAAATCGCCCGACTGCACCTCAATTTCCGAAAGGCCAGTGTCGTTGATAAGTTCGGCCAGCTGGCGAAGCAATTTGCGGTCAAGATCGGCTAAAGCAGTCATAAGGGTCACTCAATAGATGGTTAGGATGAAGAAGAAAGGGAATCGGCCAACAGCTGTGCCACGGCGCGAACGCCCAGCAGGTAACTGTCGGCACCAAAGCCACTGATAAGGCCAACAACGCCAGCCGCCGTCACGCTGTGGCTTCGAAAAGCCTCCCGCGCATGGATGTTGGACAAATGCACCTCCACAACGGGGATGGTAATCGCGCGGATAGCATCCAGCAAGGCAATTGAGCTGTGGCTGTAAGCACCAGGATTGATGACAATGCCGACAAATTCGCCTGCGGCCGCCTGCAACCAATCGACCAACTGCCCCTCATGATTGCTTTGGCGACAGCTAAGGTTATAGCCCAGCTCAGACGCCAATTGTTGGCAGCATTGATCAATTTGCGCCATGGTCGCCGATCCGTAAATCGACGGCTCACGCATGCCCAGCATATTTAGGTTGGGGCCATGCAACAGCAGCAGTTTGGGTTTGGACATTTCAACCATCAACAGCTAAAGGGTGGCTCAGGCGCCTAACGCCGTCATTCCTTTAGACGCAAACGGGGTCAGCGTAAACGTCTGCATGAATGCCTGGTTGGTTAAGCATAGGATCGGAAGATCGTTGGTGTATCGAACAGCCATGGGAACGGACTATAAACAAATCGCAGCCCTCTGCCAAGCCCGATAAAAAAGCCATTGTTTTTTAATTGCTTATAGAGTCATAAAGCCAGAAACAGTCCCAAACAATCGACTCTATTTTTTCAAAATGGCGTCGGTGAAGTCGGCCTTATCGATATTAGCCCCCGTTAGATTGGCACCTATTAACACAGCGCGACGCAGGCTGGCTCCCCGCAGGTCAGCGCCAGCAAGGTTTGCCCCCGTCAGATTCACGCCATTGAGATTGCTGTTCACCAACCTGGCATTGCTAAGGTTGGTTGGCCACAATTTGGAACCTGGTAGCGCACTACTGGCACGCGAAATAACAGCCTTAAGAACAGCATCCCTGAGATCTGCATGGCTAAGATCAGCACCCGTTAAATTGGCACCAGCCAAATTGGCCTTGGACAGATTGGCATCCCGCAAGCTGGCCTCACTAAGATTCGTCATGACCAACAGCGCACGGAACAAATTGGCCTCAACCAGCAAGATTTCCTGCAAATCGGCTCCGCTAAGGTTGACATGATTCAAATCAAAACCACTAAGATCCCGTTTGACCAATATCGCCCGCTGCCCCTTGGCACCCTGTGAATCAATCCATTGCACATGGTTGGCCAACACCTCGTCCAATTTGCGGGGTTGATTGCGGCTTTTATCTTGCAGCATGTCAACCAATTCTGGCGGGGCGCTGTCATCAAAGACTGTGCCCGTGATATCCATATTATCAACAACAGCGTTGTCAAAATTGGTATGGCTAATGACCGCATAACTTAGGGATGACCCCTTAAGATTGGCATAGCTTAAATCGGCGTTAGACAAATCCACATTGGATAAATCCGCATTACGCAAATCCACCGAACTCAGGTTGCATCCGCGCAGATAGGCTCCTTTAAGGTTAGCCCCTGTCATGATGGCATTGCGCAAATCCGCGCCGTTTAGATTAACATTGGGCATAACGGCGTCATCCAAACGACTGAACGACAGATCCGTTCTGACCTCTTCCGCGGCCTCATTAACATGGCGAACAATCGCCCCCGCCCGCAAATCAGCCTCCGTTAAATTGGCTCCACGCAGATTGGCGTTACGAATTTTAACCCCACGCATACTGGCACGCATCAAATTGGCTTCAGAAAAATTGGCACGTTCCAAATTGGAACAAAACAAATCCGAAAAACTTAGATCGGTGCCTGCAAAATTGCCCTCTTGTAGATCACAACCCATCATTTTTGCTGACTTAAGCATGCGATTAGGCATTTGGATTCTTGCTAAGACCCGACCAGAAAGCACCAAACGAGATCCTGTTTCCTCTCCATCAACCCACGCTTCGTGTTCCAGGATTTTTTTTTCGATATCTGTCAATTGGTTGGCCATGGTTCATTCTTCCCTTTAAACCCAGCCGCTTACGACCAAAAGATAGACGGGAACACTGTCATTGGGATCCACCTGCTCCGTCAATTCAAGGCGAAAACCCGCCTGATCCCCTATTGCGATAAGATTTTTAAAAGCCTCGGTAG
>CAISOG010000041.1 GCA_903887035.1 uncultured Holosporaceae bacterium
TGGCATTGGCGACACCGCCTATTTCGGGCCAGAGGCTGAATTTTTTGTCTTCCGCGATGTGCGCTACAAAAACAGCGCCACCACCAGCTTTTATAGCGTCCGCAGCGATGAAGGCTTGTTTGATGCAGAATTTGAAGGCGATAAATTGTTTCCAGAGGGGGTCAGCGGCTTTCGCATCCCCAATAAGGGTGGGTATTTCCCCGTTGCCCCAATGGATCAGGGGTCAGAGCTGCGTGCGGAAATGCTGTCAACCCTGGCCGATATGGGCGTAGAGGTCGAAAAGCATCACCATGAGGTGGCGATTGCCCAGCATGAATTGGGGGTCAAATTTGGCACCCTGCTGAACATGGCTGATGCGATGGTCAAATACAAATATGTTGTCCAAATGGTTGCCCATCAATATGGCCTGTCCGCAACCTTTATGCCCAAACCTGTGGTTGGCGATAACGGTTCGGGCATGCACTGCCACCAATCTATCTGGAAGGGTGGCAAACCTCTATTTGCTGGTGATCAATATGCGGGTCTTTCCGAAGCCGCCCTGTATTACATCGGCGGCATTATCAAACATGCCCGCGCCCTGAACGCCTTTACCAACCCCAGCACCAACAGCTACAAACGCCTGATTCCTGGCTTTGAAGCCCCCGTGCTGTTGGCCTATAGCAGCCGCAACCGTTCGGCCAGCATTCGCATCCCGTTCGTGAATTCACCGAATGGCAAGCGGATTGAGGTGCGATTCCCCGACCCAACCGCCAACCCCTATTTGGCCTTTTCGGCCATGTTAATGGCGGGCTTGGATGGGATTAAAAACAAAATTCATCCGGGTGCGGCCATGGACAAAAACCTGTACGATCTGCCTGCTGAGGAGCTGAAAAAGGTGCCGGCCGTCTGTGGCAGCCTGCGTGAAGCCCTGGAAGCCTTGGATCAGGATCGTGCGTTCCTGACCGCTGGCGGCGTGTTCGACAATGACATGATCGATGCCTTTATTGAGCTGAAAATGCAGGAAGTTTATCGGTTGGAGCACACCACCCACCCCGTTGAGTTTGAGCAGTACTTTACCGCTTAAGCGATGGGTTGAAATCTGTAGAATGACTATATAGGCCGCTTGGCGCCTGTTGCCTTCCCCTGCCCCCCCCAAAGGGTAAGAGAAGGTTTGGGAATACCAGGCGGCCTTTGTTTTTTGCAAAAAACTGGTGCGCCCAAGCGCATTAACAACCAAGCCTATACTTTCAGGGCTTCAGGGCTTCACAGCCTCTCCCCTATGCGGGCTTTTTGCAGTCTATACCCGCATCCCCTCAGCCAACTTATCAATAAAGGCTTCGGTGTTCAGATAGGGCTGATCCGCACCAATCAGTAAGGCCAAATCCTTGGTCATAAAACCCGCCTCAACGGTATTGATACAAACCTGTTCCAGCTTTTCGGCAAAGCTGGCCAGCTCAGGGGTCTGATCAAACTGCGCCCGATACCACAGGCCGCGCGTCCAGGCAAAAATGCTGGCAATCGGGTTGGTTGAGGTTGGCTTACCCTGCTGAAACATTCGATAGTGTCGGGTAACCGTTCCGTGCGCCGCCTCAGTTTCCACCGTTTTGCCATCCGCGGTCAGCAGGATAGAGGTCATCAGACCCAGGGATCCAAATCCCTGTGCCACCACATCGCTTTGCACATCCCCATCATAGTTCTTGCATGCCCAGACAAAGCCACCCTCCCACTTCAGGGCGCTGGCCACCATATCGTCGATTAGGCGGTGTTCGTAAACAATGCCTGCTGCTTCGTAGTCGGCTTTAAATTCGTTTTCGTAAA
>CAISOG010000042.1 GCA_903887035.1 uncultured Holosporaceae bacterium
GCACCCTTGCTGCGCGCCTCAGCAAATTTGGCCAAGTCATTGCGGACAAAATAATCATACTGCCCTGGATCGGTACGGCTTTGCAAAAAGCCTTTGTAGCGCGCCAGCGTTTCTTTTTCATCAGGAATGATTTCATGCAGCATTTTGACATATTCATGGATCAGATACTCCGTCATGACATCAAAGCCGGGGGTTGCACGGGCAAACGGCTCAATCCGCAACACCTGCTGATCCTTGGGGCTAAAATTGACCAAAAAGGGCTCAACACGCTTCAACGGTGTAATCGCCACCAACGCACCGGCCAGCATCAAATTTAAGGCCAGGCTGACATACATGCCGATAGCAAAGGCACGCGCCGTCCAAAGATAGCGACGCCCCTCCAACGCAGTCACCTGAAATTCCGCCGGATAGCGGCCTATATGATCGCCGTGGCCACCACCAGCATCGGGCAGCATAGGCTCAAAACCCATCTCCGACGATTGAGAGTCTGCAGGCTTTTTCAACCGCTGGCTAAGGGCTTTAAATGCCATGACTAGCCCGCTTTTTGCCAGCCGTTATAGTCCTGCGGCACCTCAATACAGGCGCATGGGCTACGTTTATATTCATCATTACCCGTGCCAATACCAATCGGTTTGGGCGTTTCCGTGCTGCCGCAACCGCTTAACGCACCAACGGCAATTAGGATAGCCATCATTTTTAACAATGAATGCACGTCACGACCCCCTTCAAAAAAAATAGCATGAACCCACCCCCCACAAAAATACCGACGAACTTTTACTTTAGCGGATAGGTTGCATCACCACAGGTGAGCAATCTGAATCTAGCCTTATTTCCGACAATAGCGCTAGCATTTTGTTGCGCCCAGGCAATGGTGGTCGGAACATCGTACAAATAGCGTTGACAGACATTTTGATCGTTTGTTTCTACGCAGCTGTATTGGGGGCCACAATTGCCCTGGCGCAGGTTAGCGAAATCTTCGGGCTGAAGGGTCAGGTTGGTTGCCCGCTGAATCGCCGCAACCATGGCGCTAGGCTCAACCAGCGAACTCCCAGCGTTATCCCCAGTCGGCAACAGAGCCACATCATACTGGCGCGCCTCAGCGGTGACGCGTTGGTACAAATCTGTCAGGGGGCGGATCGATCCCTTGGCGCATGGATCCTGGCGCAATTGTGCCAACTGGTTGTAGATGGCTGTGTAGCGGGCGGGATGAAAAGCCAGAAATTTGGCTTTCAGCTCATTATCCGACAGGGTGCCTGACATACCCGTTGCCCCCTGGGCGATCATGGCTTGTTGCAGGGATCTGCTTTGGGCGTTTATCTCATCTATGGATCGCATCGCCTGCACGCTTTGGCCACGCAAATCCAATTCTTTTTTGCGCTGTTCATTCCATTGATACGCCTGCCCCCCGAAGACTTGTGTCCAATTGGCGATACAATTGGGCTTTTCACGAACAACACAAACACAAGTTTCTACATTGGTTGTATTGTATGTTGTTTCACTGGCGCCAGTATCATCGTCACTTGAATCAGGCAGATTATTAATCCCTGGATTATTGCTGTTAAAGCGTGAGCCACTTTGGGGCATTAGAGTTGGTGTACTATTTCTGGATGGCGCACGCGGGACTACTACGGGGGTTTGCACAGTCGTTGTGGTACATTGCTGCGTCTCCTCCATGCAAAAATTGGGCTTCATCAGCCCCAACATCCCTTTGACCAGGGTGCTGGCAGGATCACTGGGAGCATTAGCCGCGCAGTAGCGCAGCGATGCCCGCGCATCGGTATCGGCTACACCCGCAATAAATGTTGCCAAAGTTTCCGACATTTTGGCGCGTTCATCGTTGATCAGGTCGTTCCAATCGGTGCCATCCTCACCCCCCAAATCTCTAGGGAAAAATGGCTGAACCCCTTTGTGAAACTGCCCGCTGCTATAGCGGTATCCATTGCCATCGGCGCCGGTTTGAAACGCCACATCGCCATTGCTGTACAATTCCCCCAGGCTGCTGATGACTGCCGCCTAGCGATTGCGCAATTCCTGCAGCGCGGAGCGGTGATCGGCAATCTGCGTCTGCCACAGGGCGCGGCTTTCGATCATCGCAACCCATTGCAAATATTGGTTGTACAGGGTTTGGGCATCATCCAAGCCCTTAGTCAAATCGGCCATTTGGCCATACAGGGGGCTATTGATACAGCTGTTGCCCGCCTCAACCGCCCAGGCAGGCTGTTGCAGAGCCGTCACGATCATCACGGCGCCCAATAGGACTATAAGGTGACGCCTTAATACGGCACAGGATATGCACAATCTAAACATGGTCATTGTGTTACGAACCCCGCACAAAATCTGTCACTGCCCTCAACCCGTAAATCGACATTGCTGAAGGCAATCAGGGTGTCGCATTCGTTCTTAACCGCCTCATAGGCTTTTAAGATTTTTTTGCCCTCCGCAACATGCTTTTCCATTTCAATTTCAAGGGCCTTATTGCAGTTCAGCGTTCCAACATTTTTGGCACCACAAACTTTTTTGGATAGCGTGTCCAACGTTGGCACGCTCTTATGATGCTCAAGCAAGGCATTTTGCGCCCATTGGGCACTGGCTATTTGCCTAACCGCGCAGGC
>CAISOG010000043.1 GCA_903887035.1 uncultured Holosporaceae bacterium
TAAAGAAAATTTCTAAGGAGGATTATCAAGAAATCATTTTAAACCAAAATCTTACACCCCGCAAAAACCTCAACTGGCTTACCCCACTTGAGGCCTTTACCCAAAATATCCACCTTGTTGCACTTCAAACTTGAATTCAGCCAGCACATATATTGCTAAAGACGTTTTTTAGCAAATGCTCTACAAGCCTAGCCGCTTAATTTTTCCAGTGCCGCTGCCAGTTGCCCATCCAGCGCCGTCACACCGCCGGCATCATGAGTCGTCAGCCGCACCACCACCTTGTTCCAAACATTGCTCCACTCGGGATGATGCGCCATCGCCTCCGCCACCAGAGCCGCCTTTGTCATAAAGCCAAAAGCGCCGACGAAATCTTGAAACACGAAGCGTTTTTCGATCGCCTTGCCATCCATCACCTCCTGCCAGCCAGGCAATCCAGCCAGCAGCTCTTGGCGTTGCGCGGGGGTAAGCAAGTTGGGTTTGGTCATCTAAGACTCCGATGCGCGGTGTAACGCAGCATGTATATTGCTAAAGACGTTTTTTCGCAAATGCTCTACCTGATGCAGTCTTAAGATAACGTTCAAAGGCAAAAGCTTTTTGCTCATCGGTAAAAGCGATATAGGTTTTAAGGTTCCATGGTTTGTATTTTGAGGAGTGTGCGACGTCACCAGCGTTATGTTTCTGTATCCTGGTGCGCAAATCCTCTGTTACGCCAACGTAAAAATGATCCCCCTCAGTGCTTTGAAGGATGTAAACATATTTCATGATAACATATTGTAAAATAATAGTAAGTGAGATTTTTGGTTGAGCCCGCCTATGCCTTATGGCTTCGGCGCGGCAGCCTTCGCGCACAAAAAACCTGGCCTGCCGAGCCGAAGCGCGGTGTAACGCGCGAAGGCTGGTGGGCGTGGTAGGTCTCGAACCTACGACCTCTACGATGTCAACGTAGCGCTCTAACCCCTGAGCTACACGCCCTTTATCAGCAAAGGGATTTTTATCTTTACGGGAACTGCCGATAATCGGCAAGGGGGGTGTTGGCGATTATCCTTATCAGCGGAAAAACTGGCACAGGCCTTGCAATACCAATCCTATGATGGCGAACAATATTTTTCATAACCGATGGGGCTTGGTTGGCTTAACCCTGCTGACACTGGCCTTTACCAGCGTGGCCAACAATCCCGCCCACGCCATGATGATGGCCAACAACGCTGGCGCTATCCGCGATTGCAGCCCGCTGATGCGGATGGCTGAGGTGCAATATGGCATACCCGATCGCCTGTTGCAGGCGATTGCCTATGCCGAATCGGGACGCACCGATCCCAAAAACAGACGGCGGGTTGCCTGGCCATGGACGATTAACGCCGAGGGTGATGGCTTTGTGTTCGACTCCAAAGCAGCCGCCATTAGTCAGGTTCGGGCGTTGCGTCAGCAGGGGGTCGAAAGCATCGATGTCGGTTGTATGCAGGTGAATTTGATCCACCATGCCGACGCCTTTGACAGTTTGGAACAGGCCTTTGAGCCGATTCACAATATAGACTATGCCGCCCGCTTTCTGAAAAGCCTGCAGCAGGAGACGGGATCCTGGGCACAGGCGGTGGCGTTTTACCATTCCCGCAACCAAAACATCAGCGATGGCTATCGGCAAAAAGTTCTTAGCCTGTGGCAAAAAACCCGCCCCGATGGCGTGGTTGCGGGGCAGAATAATCCGCAGAATAATCCAATGCCAGCCGTGTTGGCGGCCACCACCACGACCGCATCCCCAACCACCTCCGCCGCTTACCCTGTCACCATTAACAAAATGGCCAACGCCCGCTATCGCGCCGTAGCCGCCAGCAATCAGGGCATGGGGGTCAGCAATCCTCGCCTGGCAATGGGCAGTCGGGTGGATGCGCCCCGCCCGATCAACGCCCGCTATCGCCTGGCGATGGGAACCATTCCGCCCAATCAGATGCAGGCCAGTTCATCATTACAGGGGCAGGTGGAGGGGCAGGCACCAGCGCAAGAAGTGGTGCAAGCTGTTGGCGAGGTGAATAGCGTTTCCAACACTGGTGCCAGCAGTCCCCCCGCGACGGGGATTGCCCTGCCTGCCCGCGGCTTTCCCCTGCCTTTGAAGCGGGTTGGCGTTAATCCCATCCCCTTGAGTGCCGTCGCGCAAAACACCCGTTAGAGCTCTGGTATGATGCGGACAATTTCGCGGTATTCATAAGGCCATAATTGGATATAATTAGGCTATCATGACCGCATCCATCAACGACGCCTCTATGCACTCAACGCCCCGATCCCCTCAACCGGATTATCAATTGGCGCAAATTACCCTGAAATTTGCCGATGATGATGGCGGTGGGGTTGACTTAATCGACCTGTTGGAGGCGTTGAACGCCAACACGCACCAGTTGCAATGGGGGATTGCCCATCTTAAGGCGATTTGGGATGAGCCCAACAGCTTTTTTCGTTCGTTGGAGGAAGCCAGTGAGCATAACACCGCTGGCCGCTGGCTGGATTTTCCTTTGTTGATGCAACTGTCCCGCCACCTGCTGCTGTTGCGGCAGGGGCGCATCGTCGCCCTTAGCCCTGGCGTTGAGCCCGAACAGGTCAGCGATGCCAACGCCATGGTGCAGCATGCGGTGATTGTGATAGAAACGGGCGATGATTGGGTGTGGCGGGTGGCGATGGCCGATCGTGGCGCCCTGGCACGGTTGGAACATCAATTTGAAAAGTTTTTATGGTTGCCCAGCTGATGCAACAACAATCCTCTCCTTCCCCAAAAAAACGCGTTGCGGTGCTGATCAGCGGGCGGGGCAGCAACCTGTCGGTGTTGTTGCAGGCGGCGCGCGATCCCAACTATCCCGCCGAAATTGCCCTGGTGATTGCCAATAAGGCGGATGCGGGTGGGTTGGATCTGGCCGTGCAGGCGGGGGTGCCGACCGCTGTTTTGTTGGCGCAAGATTTTCCCAAAGATCGGGCGGGCTATGATGCCGCGTTGCAGGCGGTGTTGGTAGAACATCGGATCGATTTGGTCTGCTTGGCGGGTTTTATGCGCCTGCTGACCGCCGAATTCACCCGACTGTGGGCGGGGCGCATGCTGAACATCCATCCCAGCCTGCTGCCCGCCTTTAAGGGCTTGGCGGCGCAGGCGCAGGCGTTGGCGGCGGGCGTGAAGATTGCGGGCTGCACCGTGCATCTGGTGACCGCCGATATGGATGCGGGCCCCATAGTGTTGCAGGCGGCGGTTCCCGTGTTGGCGGATGATGATGAGGCCAGCCTGTCTGCCCGCATTTTGGCGGCTGAGCATCAATGTTACCCAAAGGCCTTGGCCTGGTTGGCCGCCGATCAGGTGATGGTGTGTGAATCTGATGGGGGAGGGTATCAGGTGCGCCTGCGCCAACGCGATACCACCCGTGAACAGGGCGCCCTGTTTAGTCCGACCATCGCCTAAATAGTCATTCCACTTTAAAAATCTACAGTGCTGCAAATATCACGATCTCTGCGATACGGTGCTCATGTACTTTTATGTACACTCCGCTCCGTTTCTCGACCTCGTAACATTTTCGCAGGCTGTATATTTCTAAATTGGAACAACTATAACAGTTAA
>CAISOG010000044.1 GCA_903887035.1 uncultured Holosporaceae bacterium
GGCTCAGGCAGCGGGAAAAAGTTTTCGCCGAACTGGTGGTTAAAGGCACCCGCAATGTCGCGGGTCAGCTCCACATGCTGCTTCTGATCCTCCCCCACCGGTACCTGGGTGGCCTTATACAGTAAAATATCGGCGGCCATCAGGGCGGGATAGGCCAACAGCCCCAGCCCCGAATTGTCGCGATCCTTACCCGCCTTATCCTTAAACTGGGTCATGCGGTACAGCCAGCCCAGCGGGGTTTGGCACCCCAAAATCCACCCCAACTCGGCATGGCCGCTAACATGGCTTTGCACAAAAATGCTGTTGTGGGCGGGATCCAGCCCACAGGCCAGATAGGCCGCCGCCGCCTCTAACACCGCCTGGCGCAGCTTGGCCGGCTCCTGCACCACCGTGATAGCGTGCAGATCGACCACGCAGAACAGGGAGTTTTGCGGGGTGGCGTTCTGGGCACGCGACAGGGAAACCCAGTTGCGGATCGCGCCCAAATAGTTGCCCAGGTGAATATTGCTGGTCGGCTGAATGCCCGAAAGGATGGTCATGATTCTAACGTGTTGTTTTGGTTGGAATTGGTGGCTTTGGCCTTGCGCTTAAGGGGATTAAACCGCGCCAAATCGCCCCAAGCATAAACCCGCATCCACCCCAACAGCAAGAAGTACAGAGTGCTGGCCGCCGCAATTATCAGCCCCAGGCTGATAACCTTTGCCAGCAGATGCCCGTCAAGATAGGGGGTCAGCAGCGGGCGACCAAGAGCCAGCAGCAGCGCCATCGACAGGGCGGCTATCACGATTTTTTGCAGGGTGTTGCGCAGACGGAAATCAGGCAACCAATAGCCACGCTTGCGCGACAGCCAGGCCAGGGCGGCGACATTGCCCCAGGAGGATAGGGCGGTGGCCAGGGCTATGCCCACCTGCGCCATTGGCCAGATTAGCAGCAGCTTTAGGATAAGGCTGGCGCCCAACCCTGCCAGCGCGATTTTCACCGGCGTGCGGGTATCACCATGGGCGTAGAACCCTGGCGTAAAGACCTTAATCAGTACATAGGCGGGCAGGCCGATGACATAGGCCTGCAGGGTGGCGGCGGTGGCAATGGCATCGGTGGGCAGAAATTTGCCGCGCTGAAACAGGGTGACGATAATCGGAAAAGCCAGCAGCAGCAGGCCGATGGCGGCGGGCAGGGTGATGGCCAACCCCAACTCTATCGCCCGATTTTGGATGTGGTGGCTGCCCAAATGATCGCCATCGGCCAGTTTTTTGGACAACAGCGGAATCAGGCTGGTACCCAGGGCGACACCAATAACCCCCAGCGGCAATTGGTTCAGCCGATCGGCAAAGTACAGATAGGAAATGGCGCCCTGATCCAAATAACTGGCCAGCTGCATATCGATAATCACACTAAGGTACAAGCCGCCCGCCCCCAGGGAAACGGGCACCATCCGCCGCAGCATGGTTCGCACCTCTGGCGTCAGGGCGGGACGGCGCAGGCGCGGTTGCACCCCCGCCCGTCGGCATGCGCGCCAGCACCAGGCCAGCTGCAATACACCCGCCAGCGTTATCGACCACGATAGCCAATAGCCCGCCACCGCCGCATCCCCAACCCGCAGCAGCATCGCCAGGATCATGACGGCGTTCAGCAGGGTTGGCATGCTGGCCGGCACCGCAAAACGCTCATGCGCATTCAGCAGGCTGCTAAGCAACGTTACCAGCGACACAAAAAACAGATAGGGAAAGGTAATGCGGCAAAAATCAATCGCCAGCGCCAACACATCGGGCTTGCTGCCAAAACCTGAGGCAAAGGCATGAATGACATAGGGCATCCCGATTTCCACTAGCAGCAGAAAGGGGATTAGCACGGTCACCAACACCGCCAACGCCTGTTCGGCAAACAACAACGCCCCCTGTTTGCCATCGTTTTTTAGGCATTTGGTATATTGCGGCACAAAGGCGGCGTTAAACGTACCCTCACCAAAAAACTGGCGAAAAAAATTGGGCAGGCGAAAGGCCACCAAAAAGGCGTCGGCAATCGGCCCCGCCCCCAACACCGCCGCCAACATGGAATCGCGGACAAAGCCGACCACACGGCTTAGCATGGTCAGGCCGCTGATGGTGGTAAAGGCTTTGGCAAGGCTCATGAAATTAAACTTAATGAGCGTTGATTAGCCGCCCTGTAGGCTGGTGACCATCAGGGTTACGGTATCGTTGGACACTTCATAGAAGCCGCCAGTGGGCAAAAATTCGCGAATCTGCCCATCGGTTAAGGCAACAGCTACGGGCTTGCCATCCAGAATACCCGCCAAATTGGCATGGCGCACCAAAATTTGCCGTTGGCCAATGCTGTCATGCAACGATACGGATTGCGCGTTCAGCTCAATCGGCGGCTGATTGGGGGTCAGCAGGCGTACCAACAAATGTTGATGCTGCCCGCCGTCATGACCGCTGGTGGATTGCAATGCTGCCATTACGCCGCCGCCAATTCTGCCGCCAGTTTTTTGGCTTTTTCCACCGCCTCTTCAATCGTGCCGACCATGTAAAAGGCCGCTTCGGGCAGATCGTCATAATCCCCGCTCAGGATGCCCTTAAAGCTGCGGATGGTATCCTCCAGCTTCACGAAAATCCCTGGCGATCCTGTAAAGACTTCGGCCACATGGAACGGTTGCGACAGGAAGCGTTGAATCTTACGCGCCCGCGCCACGGTCAGCTTATCAGCCTCCGACAGCTCATCCATGCCCAAAATGGCGATGATGTCTTGCAGCGATTTGTAGGATTGCAGCACCTTTTGCACATCACGGGCAACCTGATAATGCTCCAAACCCACCACATTCGGGTCAAGAATGCGGGAGGTGGAGTCCAGCGGGTCAACCGCGGGGTAAATCCCCTGCTCAGCAATCGCACGGTTCAGTACGGTGGTGGCGTCCAGGTGGCTAAAGCTGGTGGCGGGTGCCGGGTCGGTCAAGTCATCGGCGGGCACGTAAATGGCCTGCACCGAGGTAATCGAGCCCTTATGGGTGGTGGTAATCCGTTCCTGCAACGTACCCATGTCAGTGGCCAGGGTGGGTTGATAGCCCACGGCCGAAGGGATACGCCCCAACAGCGCCGACACTTCGGAACCAGCCTGGGTAAAGCGGAAAATGTTGTCGATGAAGAACAGGACATCTTGCCCCTCCTCATCCCGAAAATACTCCGCCAGGGTCAGGCCAGACAGGGCAACGCGGGCACGCGCCCCGGGCGGCTCATTCATCTGACCATAGACCAAGGCAACTTTGGAACCCGCGGTCGAACCCTTATCATCAATCTTAATAACGCCCGCGTCCTTCATTTCGTGATACAGGTCGTTTCCTTCGCGCGTCCGCTCCCCCACACCGGCAAACACCGACACACCGCCGTGTGCCTTAGCGATGTTGTTAATCAATTCTTGAATCAAAACGGTTTTACCAACGCCCGCCCCGCCGAAAAGACCAATCTTTCCACCCTTTGAATAGGGGCACAGCAGGTCGATAACCTTAATCCCCGTCACCAGCACTTCGGTTTCGGTCGCCTGCTCGGTAAAGGCGGGGGCGTCGCGGTGGATGGAGGAGGTGCGCTTGGTAACCAGCGGCACGCCATCGTCAATCACTTCGCCAACCACATTCAGAATGCGCCCCAATGTTTCGGGGCCAACCGGCACGCGAATGGGGTGGCCAGTTGCCACTACCGCCTGACCACGAACCAGGCCATCGGTGGCATCCATAGCAATCGTCCGAACGACATTGTCGCCCAGATGCTGCGCCACCTCTAACACCAAACGCTGGTTGTGGTTGACCACCTCAAGCGCGGTTAGCATGGCGGGCATGGCACCCTCAAACAACACATCGACCACGGGGCCAATCACCTGCGCAATCGTGCCAGTGGCAATGCCATCGGTGGTCACAGCCTTGGTGTCCAGAGTTTTGCCCTTGGCCGTTTCAGGCTTTGGAGAGGCTGTGGTGGTGCCAGCAGCAGTCTTGGGTGAAGCGACAGTGGGTTTTTTGGTAGTAGCCATTTTACGTACATCCTAGCTGAAAAAATCGGTGCGACATCAGTTGATCACGTGGCTGATATAAACCGTTTTGTCCCAAAGGTTAAGTCAAAAATGCATCGACCTGTGGGATAGCGTTTTTGCTGGCTTTTGCATGAAGAATCGGATCGTCACGAACCGTACGACAGAGCAAGAATGACGCGCGACCTGCCTAGCTTTTTTTATAAGCGGCGGCCAATTGCCCCAAGGTTTCCTGTTGCCGCTTGGCGGCGATTTTGCCTAAAGAAGGCGGGCGTTCAATCGGTTTGGTCAATTGGCTAATTACACTGACCGAAGCGTTGGATGGGACGCTGACGGCATCGGGCTGTGTATGACCCCAGGCCTGAACCACCTGATCAATCTGCTGCGCGGACAGGGCGGCATCAGATTTCGATGATGGAGTGGAAGGGGTTGCAGATTTTGCGTCGTTTTTGGCTGAATCAGCGGCTTGTTGGCTAAAGCGATCGGCAATGCCATAGGTTTGCGCCACCTTGGCCACCATGCCCGATACCGCGCCATTAATCCACGGATCAACAATGGCTAGCAGCAGGCGGCTATCCTCACGGCAACGCTTACGCAACAACAGGCTTGCCCGTTGATAGTCGTTATCGCTATCAGCAAGCGCCTCAAGAACCGCATCGGTTAGAACAGCAGACATGGAATCAAGAATGGCGCAATTTGGTTAAAAACTTGTTAAGGCTGGTAAGGTAGTGCTGAATTCAAGTTTGAAGTGCAACAAGGTGGATATTTTGGGTAAAGGCCTCAAGTGGGGTAAGCCAGTTGAGGTTTTTGCGGGGTGTAAGATTTTGGTTTAAAATGATTTCTTGATAATCCTCCTTAGAAATTTTCTTTA
>CAISOG010000045.1 GCA_903887035.1 uncultured Holosporaceae bacterium
ATCTTTTTACGGTCGGCAATGCCATGGTCGATGTGTTGGGCGCCGTGCCCGATACCATGTTGGCCGAGCATGGGTTGCGGGTGAACGACAGCCGCGGTTTCGAAGACACGCAAATGTTGTCTTTATACAATCAGATGCAGGCCGCCACCGATCTTACGATTATGTCGGGTGGTTCAGCCGCCAATTCAGCATCGATTGTTTCCGTCTTGGGGGGTAAGGCCGCCTATTGCGGGCGGGTAGGCCAGGACGATTTGGGTCAGCTGTACGCGCGCGAGCTGCAGGAGGCGGGGGTCGCCCTGTCGTTGGCACAGGATGATGCCATTCCAACAGGGCGCGTGCTGTCGTTGATTACCAGCACGGGTGATCGCGCTATGACCTTTACCTTGGGCGCTAATGCCTTTTTGCATCAAAAAGATTTGCCCACCGAATGGATTGAGGCCGCACATTTTACCTTGATTGAGGGGTATTCCTGGGGATCTCCCTATCCCTATGAGGCCAGCATGGCGGCGGCCGCTGTGGCCAAGCAAGCGGGGCGGGAGGTGGCCTTTACCCTATCCGCCCTGTTTATGATTGCCCCCAACCGCCAATCCTTTTTGGATTTTATCGCCGATTCGGTTGATGTGGTAATTGGCAATCAGGAGGAGTTTGCCACTCTTCTGCCCGATGCTGGCAGCAATCTTGACAGTCTTATCGCCGCCGCCCGCGATCTGGCGCCGTTGGTGATCATCACCCTGGCCGAATCGGGCGCGGTTGCCCTGCATAAGGGCGCGAATCATCACTGCCCCGCGGTGGCGGTGCCCAAAGTGGTGGACGCAACCGGCGCGGGCGATGCCTTTGCCGGCGCGTTGCTGTACCGATTGGCGGCGGGCGACAGCCTGGATACAGCCCTTAGTCTGGCGGTATCGACAGCCTCGCGGGTGATTCAGCAGGTTGGGGCGCGCCTGCCCGTGGCGGCCAGCGATCGCTTTCCCCTTGCGGCGCAGGCGGGATAATCATGACCTTTGCGGGGGCTAAAGCCAGGCTAAGCCCTTATGCCAACCGCCAATTGTGGGTTATCGCCCTGTTGGGCATTGCCAGCGGCCTGCCCTTTGGCGCGCTGGCCGACCCGTTAAGCGCCTGGCTGTTGGAACAGGGGTTAAGCCTGACCAGCATTGGGCTGTTCGCCTATCTAAGCCTGCCCTATACCCTTAAGCCGCTGTGGGCGCCGCTGTTGGATCACTACAGGCCGCCGTTGGGGCTGGGCAGGTTGGGGCGGCGGCGCGGCTGGCTGCTGCTGATACAACTGTTGGCGTTGGCGGCGATTGTCGGTTTGGGCAGCCTGAATCCAGCTAGGGAGATTTGGTTGGTTGGGGGCGTCGTGCTGCTGATCGCCTTTGCCTCCGCCAGCCAGGATATTGTGGTTGATGCGTTGCGGGTGGAAAGCCTAAGCGCGGCACAGGCGCCGGCGGGCGCGGCGGTCATGGTGCCGGCCTATCGCATTGGCCAGCTGTTGGCGGGGGCGGGCGGCCTGGCGTTGGCGCAACTGGCGGGGTGGCAGGTCGCCTGGGCGGCGGTTGGCGGTTGCATGATCGTCGGGATGGTGGGAACGCTGTTGATTCGCCCCCAACCCCCACAGCAGGATGCCGCGCCATCACCTGAACAACTCTTTGAGCAGCCCGCTGCCCCGCCCAGCGGTTGGCAAACCCTGCGCGCCAGTTTCCTGAACCCCCTGCGGCATTTGTTGCACCAGCCCAATGCCTGGCTGCTGCTGCTGATCATCCTGCTGTACCGCCTGCCCGATGCGTTTTTGGCGCCGATGCGTGTGCCGCTGCTGCTGCATGTGGGGTTTGACAAAATCACCCTGGCGGAGATTAACAAGCTGGTGGGCTTTGGCGCCACCGTGCTGGGCGGATTTGTCGCGCATGGATTGATTCAACGCCTAACCCTGGCGCGGGTGTTGTGGTGGGGCGCGTTGGCACAGGGGGCAAGCAACCTGTTGTTTTTGCCGCTGTTGCGGTGGGGGGCGGATCGAACGCTGCTGACCTCTGCGGTGGCGATGGACAATCTGTTGGGGGGGATTGTGTCGGTGGCGATGGTCATCCTGTTAACCCGTGCCTGCCGCCATCCGGGCTATACCGCCAGCCAATATGCAGTCCTCAGCGCGGTGATGAGCCTGTCACGCACCCTGGTCAGCGGCCTAACAGGCCTGACCGCCGACAGCCTGGGGTGGGGTGGGTTTTTGATCTTAACCGCCCTGCTGGCCATCCCCGTCCTTCCCCTGCTGCCCCGCCTGCGCAAAAGCGGCCTGCTGTTTTAGGGGTATGCTGGATTGGCGAGTGGGGTGTATTAAAATGCAGGAATCGGTGGGGGCACAAACCCCCACCGATATAATTTAATTGCGCAATTCTTTAATAGTTTGAGCAATGGTTTCCGTTACCGAATATATCTGGGTATAGCTTGCCTCAGATTTTCCCATAACATTAGGTTTTTTGTAAGCATTGTTAAAT
>CAISOG010000046.1 GCA_903887035.1 uncultured Holosporaceae bacterium
ACGGTCGCCCTGCCCGCTGAATCCAAAAGCCGTGAAAAGGCGCGGGCGGCTGGCCTGACCGTCAAAACGGTGGAGGAGGCCGCGGTTGACGCCGACGTCATCATGGTGCTGATCCCCGATGAAACCCAACGGGCGCTGTATCAGGATGTTTTGCACGACAAATTGCCCAAGGGGGCGACGCTGTTGTTCGCCCATGGCTTTAACATTCATTTCAATTTGATTCAGCCGCGCAGCGATTTGGATGTGGCGATGGTTGCCCCCAAGGGCCCTGGCCATCTGGTGCGCAGTGAGTATCAAGCGGGTAAGGGCGTGCCCTGCCTAATCGCGGTGGCGCAGGATGCCAGCGGTAATGCTAAGGCCAACGCCCTGTCCTATGCTACCCTGATTGGCGGCGGGCGGGCAGGCATTTTGCAGACCAGCTTTGCTGAGGAATGCGAAACCGATTTGTTTGGGGAGCAGGCGGTGTTGTGCGGCGGCGTTTCCGCCCTGGTTAAGGCGGGGTTTGAAACCTTGGTTGAGGCGGGCTATCAGCCCGAAATGGCCTATTTTGAATGTTTGCATGAGCTAAAGCTGATAGTGGATCTGTTGTACAGCGGCGGCTTTAACCTGATGCGCTACTCCATCTCCAACACGGCCGAATATGGCGACTACACGGTCGGCGAACGGTTAATTACCGATGCCACCAAGGCGGAGATGCGCAAAGTCCTGACCGAGATTCAGGAGGGCAAATTTGCCCGCGATTGGATGCAGGAAAATCAGGTTGGCCAGCCCAGCTTCAAGGCTATTCGCCGTCGCCAAGCTGCCCATCCGATTGAGGAGGTTGGGGCGCGGCTGCGTGCCATGATGCCGTGGTTGCAGGCTAAGGTGGGCGACAATGCCCAGGTTGTACCAATGCCCGAGGCGGTCAAAAAGGCTGGCTAAATAGCCGTGGTTGTCGCGGTGGGCGAATTGTGCTTTAACCAAGAGGCTTTCTTTAAGGATTTCTGATGTTATCTGCCCTGTTCCAATTGTTTAGCGCCTTAATTGATCTGGCGGTTTGGTTGATTATCATCGACGTGGTGATGCAGCTGTTGGTGCAATTCAACCTGCTGAACAGCTATCATCCGCTGGTTAGGCAGCTGGGGGCAGGCCTGCGGGAGCTGACCTGGTATCTCTACAGACCCTTTCGCTGGGTGATTGCCCGCCTGATTGGGCACCAGCCGATGTTGGATCTGTCCCCCCTGTTGGCCATTTTGGCGTTGCATTTTTTGCGCAACCTGCTGATTGGCTTGTTGGCGGGGTAGGATAGGAGCCTGAGATGGGGATAACCGCGCAACGTATCGACGGCAAGGCGATTGCCGCCGCCGAATCGGTAATCCTGGCGGAAAAGGTTGCCCAGCTGACGCATCAGCATGGCGTGACCCCCACCCTGGCCTTTATCCTGGTCGGGGATCATGCCGCCAGCCAGATTTATGTGCGTAACAAGGCCAAACAGGCGATTGCGGTCGGGATGGAGGGGGTGACCATCCCCCTGCCAGGCGATATCAGCCAGGCGGCGTTGCTGGCTGAGGTGGCACGGCTGAACGCCGATCCGCTGGTTGATGGCATCTTGGTGCAACTGCCCCTGCCCGATCATTTGGACAGCGGCGCGGTGATTGCGGCGATTGACCCGATGAAGGATGTTGACGGCCTGCACCCCTTAAGCGTTGGCCTGCTGCTGCAACAACAGCCGCGCTATGTTTCCTGTACCCCGATGGGCTGTATGAAGCTGATTCGCAGTGTACGCCCCCAGTTGGCGGGGCTGAACGCGGTGGTGATTGGTCGGTCGGTGATGGTCGGGCGGCCGATGGCGCTGCTGCTGCTGAACGCCGACTGCACGGTGACCATTGCCCATTCCAAAAGCCAGAATTTGCCCGCCATTGCCGCCAGTGCGGATATTCTGGTGGCGGCGGTTGGTCGGGCGGAGATGGTGCGGGGCGATTGGATTAAGCCAGGCGCGGTGGTGATTGACGTCGGCATCAACCGCCTGGTCGATGAGCAGGGTAAGGCGCGAATTGTCGGCGATGTAGCCTTTGATGAGGCGGCTTTGCTGGCTGAGGCGATTACGCCAGTACCAGGGGGGGTTGGGCCGATGACGATTGCCATGCTGTTGCACAACACCTATCTG
>CAISOG010000047.1 GCA_903887035.1 uncultured Holosporaceae bacterium
CCAATTTTGGATCGTGGGAATTGAAATCGATCCCCTTAAAACGCCTAAAAACAGGTGCGTTGCAGTTTAAGGAAACCATGGCCATCACCATGATTGACCCCTATCACGTTGCTCGCACCCCTTTTGAGGAAAGTCATTTGCTGGCCAAATTGCAAAAGGCGGTTTGCGTGGTGCGCGAAGTTGGGGGCAGCTATAGCGACCCCAGTTTTGTGCATTCCGTTGTCGCCTTAGATCTGAATGGCGAACTGTATGCCGCGGTTAAAGCGGACTATGAGGATGTGCAAGAATGTTTGAACGATCCCCGTCGTGGCTTTACCGCTTTAACAGGGCGCATGGGGATCTATGTTCAACCCCGCACTAAGGGCGCGGGGCATGGTTCCGTATCGCGTGCCTTTTACGCACGACCAAGGTTTTTGGCACAGTTCATTAAACTGCCCTAATCCCCCGCCCAAACCCTCGATCCTGGATCGCCCCTACGGCTTTGGCGGCCGTGTGTGCCTGAGAAGAGGCAGAAAAAATTTGCTGCAATCCCTGGGGCGCTATGATAGAAATAAAGCTGTACAGCGTTGGACGGGGGCATCATATTTTCCGAATACTGATGCGCTGCGAACCCACCCTTGCAACCACCCCATTTATCGCGCCTAAGAAGATTATGACCGCTGATTCTGTATCCACCGCATCTTCCACACCCGCTGCCGCCGCCAACAGCATTGACCTGGCCACGGTGACAAAGCTGGCGCGCCTGTCACGCCTGGCGCTGACGGAGGAGGAGAAGGGGGTTTATGCCGCCGAGCTGACCAACATCCTGGGCTGGATTGAACAGCTGCTTAGCATTGATGTCGGCGATGTCAGCCCGATGACCTCCGTGCTGGATCAACGCCAACGCCTGCGCGACGATATGGTGACGGAGGGGGATTTAAGCCAGCAGGTGTTGTCCAACGCCCCGCAATCCAGCACCGGTTTCTACGTCACCCCGTCGGTGATTGAATAGTCTGCCCCCCCTGCTAAGTCCCCAGGCCTCTGCAACCGCATCGCTACCCAACAACAAAAAGCCCCCACAGCGGCATCGCTACGGGGGCTTTTCTTTTACACTGTTGGACGGATGAAAGCTTTGTAGCCAATCACCCAGCACGTCAGAAATAACGGCCTAACGGCGGTCACCCAAAAAGCGCAACAGATAGATGAACAGATTGATAAAATCGAGGTAGAGAGCCAAGGCGCCCATAACCGATTTCTTACCAGCCAGCTCAGCGCTGTCATAGCCATCGTACATCAGCTTGATTTTCTGGGTGTCATAGGCGGTCAACCCCGCAAAGATCAACACCCCAACCGCCGAAATCACAAAGGATAGCGGGCCGCCGGGCAGAAAGATGTTAACGATGCTGGCCAAAATTAGACCAAACAGCCCCATGATCAAAAAGCTGCCAAAAGCCGTTAGATCTTTTTTGGTGGTGTAGCCATAGATGCTTAGCGCACCAAAGGAGGCGGCGGTGATAAAGAACACCCGCGCCACGCTTTCACCCGTATAGGCCAACAGCAATACCGACAGGGTCAGGCCGTTTAGCGCGGCATAGCTCCAGTAAATGGCGCGCACCGCACCCAGGCTAAGGCGCTCAATCCGCAGGCTGAGCCACAGCACCAAACCGATTTGGGCAATAAACAACAGCCAGTGAAGGCCGCTGCCAAAAATTGCCTGAAGCAATACGGGCGAGCTGAGGGTAAACAGGGCAACCAGACCGGTCAGACCCAGGCCGCCCGCCATGTAGCGGTACACGCCCAGCATATAGGCGCGTAACCCCTGGTCGATGCCAACCGCACCGGTGGCTGCTGGCGAATAATTGGATTGAAATGGCATTTGATTCCTCACTTCGAAAAAAACCTAATAATAATATAAACTATTGCCTTGCCGTTGTCTAGGTCACTGTCTAGATCGTCGCGCCTAAAGCTGGCCAATTAACACTTGCCGCTTGCCCGAATGGCCAGGCGGGCTAACCACCCCCTCCCGCTCCAACTCATCCATCAAATTGGCGGCACGGTTATAGCCGATTTGCAAATGACGTTGCAACAGGCTGGTGGAGGCCTTTTTCTCACGCAATATCACGTTAACCGCCTGATTATAAAGGTCACCACCATCGCCACCATCATCATCACCGCCACCATTCACGCCAAATTCGCCATCCTCATCATCCGTAATGCCCATCAGGTAGTTCGGCTCACCCAGGCCGCGCAGGAAGTTGGCAATCGCCTCCAACTCCCCATCACTCACAAAGGGGCCATGCACGCGAATCAGTTTGCCACCCGCGGACATGTACAGCATATCCCCCTGCCCCAACAACTGCTCGGCGCCCATCTGCGCCAAAATGGTGCGGCTGTCGATTTTGGAGGTGACCTGGAAACTGATACGGGTGGGAAAGTTCGCCTTAATCGTGCCGGTAATCACATCGACGCTGGGGCGTTGGGTCGCCATAATCAGGTGGATGCCCGCCGCCCGCGCCATCTGCGCCAGCCGTTGAATCGTCGCCTCAATCTCCTTACCCGCCACCAGCATCAGATCGGCCATCTCATCGACCACCACCACAATCAACGGCAACTCATTCAGATCCAGAGGCTGATCCTCAAAACTTGGCTTGCCCGTTTCGGGGTCATAGCCCGTCTGCACCCGTTTTTTCAGAATTTCGCCCCGCTCCCGCGCTTCCCGCAGGCGCTGGTTATAGCCTTCGATGTTGCGCACGCCCAGGTTGGCCATCTGGCGATAGCGATTCTCCATCTCCTTCACCGTCCATTTCAGGGCGACAATCGCCTTTTTGGGATCGGTCACCACGGGGGTTAGCAGGTGGGGAATGCCGTCATAGACCGACAGCTCCAACATTTTGGGATCCACCATGATAAAGCGCACCTGCTCTGGCGTCAGTTTGTACAGCAGGGACAGGATCATGCTGTTCAGCCCCACCGATTTTCCCGATCCCGTCGTCCCCGCCACCAACAGGTGCGGCATGCGCGCCAGATCGGCTACCACCCCGCTGCCACCGATATCCTTGCCCA
>CAISOG010000048.1 GCA_903887035.1 uncultured Holosporaceae bacterium
CTTTGACCCGCAAATGCCGCAGGTGCAAAGCCTGAAGTGGCCATTGCCGTTAGGGCAGTAACAGCTGCTAATCCTGTTGAAAATGCCTGTTGTGCAAAATTATTTCTATTATCCATTCCCCAAGACTCCTTAAGAATTTGTTATTCATTGGCCTAAGTACCATAATCAAAAATTGTTACAATTTCAAGTCATAAATCAACCTGGGCGTAAAAATGTGGTGGGATTATGCCATTTATACTGTGGTTTGCTGGCGGGTGCCAAAAAAACAAGAAAAAAGGGGCGGAAAGCCCGAAAAGATAAAGGATGGTTGCGGCGGGTTAGGCCAAAAACTGTTCCTGAATAATCCGTTCATCCAAATGGTGATCGTTGTCGAACAGCAAATGAAACTGGCGATCCTGTTGCAATCGGATGGTCAGGCGGCGTGCCAAGCCCAATTCCTGGGTATCGGCATCAACCCCGACTGGGCGGTGCGCATCATCCTGCACCACCACCTCAATGGTGGCAGAATCGGGCAACAGGGCGCCGCGCCAACGCCGCGGGCGAAACGGGCAGATCGGGGTTAAGGCCAACAGGGGGCTGCCCAACGGCAAAATGGGCCCATGCGCCGACAGGTTATAGGCGGTGCTGCCCGCCGGAGTGGCCACCAACACGCCATCGGCCACCAACTCGGGCAGGCGGACAACCCCATCAACGCTGATCTTCAGCCTGGCCGCCTGGCTGCCGCGGCGCAGCAACGCCACCTCATTAATCGCAAAGGCGCTGTGGCGGCGGCCATCCACCCCGTCCACCTCAACCAACAGGGGGTGCAGCACGGCGGTTTTGGCGTTGGCAATCCGCTTTTCCAAGCCCTGTAGGCGATAACGGTTCAGCAGGAAGCCAACGGTGCCGCGATTCATGCCGTAAAAGCGGTGGGTGGCACCAAAGGGGCCGCGCAGATTTTGCAGGACAAAGCCGTCGCCGCCCAACAGCACAATCACCTCCGCCCGCTCTGGTGCGACAAAGGGATAGCGTGCGGCCAGGGCGGCGGCCGCAGCCTCAGCCTTTGGTGTCGGGGCGGCCAGTAACGCCAGTTGCATCGCGGCTGATGATCCCTTAGGCGGCGTCGGCCTGGCGCAGCTGGCGCGCCTTGGCCAACACCTCCTGCACATGGCCATCAACCTTTACGTTGCGCCAAATCGCGGCAATCTTGCCATCGGGGTCAATCAAAAAGGTTGCCCGTTCCACCCCCATATAGGTTTTGCCGTACATGGATTTTTCCACCCAGGTGCCATAGGCCTGGCAAATCTGGCCATCAATATCGGCGGCCAGGGGAAAGGTCAGGCTGAATTTCTTGCTAAACTTGGCGTGGGAGGCCTCATCATCGCGGCTGACGCCAATGACCAGCGTATGACTGCTGTCAAAATGGGGCAGATTATCCTGAAACCCACAGGCCTCCTTCGTGCAGCCGGGGGTGTCATCCTTGGGATAGAAATAGACGATCACCGCTTGCCCCTTCGCGGCGGCAATGCTGGTAGCGCCAGCCCCAGCGGGCAAGGCAAAATCGGGGGCGCTATCGCCAACCACCAGTTGTTGGCCACTGGCCAGCGATGCGTTGGTTGCCGTTGCAGAATCATTCGCCGTCATGTCACATTCCCCCAAGAAAAAGATTGAACCGCCTAATTACTAGCATAATTCTTGCTAGCTATGCTATCCCATAGGGGGCTATCCCATAAGGCCAAGTTATTATTTGTATCGAATACCCCTAAGCTATGCTTGCCGACCCGCCAAATCCGCCATCCACGCAGTCCACGCCGCCGCCGCCAAAGCGTTCCTGGGGCAGATTGCGGCGATTGGCGCGTGGGGTTGGGCGCCATCATCGCAGGATTAAACCTTGGATTAAGCCGTTCTGGTACAGTGGACGGCTGGTGATGCGGGTGGTGCGCTATGGCGCCACCGCCATCCTGCTGCTGGGATTGCTGATTGGGATTGGATTGTTGGTTATCAGCCGTCACCCAATCCCGCTGGGGGAATCGGCGCAACCCCTGCTGGCGCGCGCTGCCGAGCGGGCGGGCTATCGCCTGGCCTATGAGCAGCTATCGTTGGGATTTGATGCGCCCAGCCGCCAGTTGGAGCTGCGGGCGCGTAAGTTGGTGCTAAGCCCGCTGCCCGCGGAAAAAGGCGATGGGGAAACTGCCCCCGTGCAGGGTGCCGCCCTGCACGCCGATGAAGCCCATTTCAGCCTGCATCTTTTGCCATTGTTGCATGGGACGGCGGATTTTGATCGGGTGGAGCTGCAAGGCTTTCGCCTAAGCCTGTCGCGTGACCCCGCCGAATTGGTGCGGCTTAGGCAACTGATTGACGGCAGCGCCCCAGCTGATGATCAAGCGCCCGCCACGCCCAATTGGTGGCAACAGTGGCCAGCCTTGGTCAGCGGGCTTCACCCCCCCCTGAACCCGAATTGGCCGAATCTTAGTCTGCAACAGGGTACCGTTACCGTCGGCTGGGGAAGCGATCAACGGCGGTTGGAGATGGCAATCGATGCGGCCACCCTGTCGTCACATGCCCACTATGACCTTGGCCATCATTTGCGACCCGAAAAACGATGGCAGGGGCAGGGCAATGGCCAGCTAAAATGGTATGGATGGGGAAAAACCGATGGCCAAAGCGCCTGGTCAATTAGCCTTAGCGATAATGGCGCCTGGAATGGACAGCTGAAGCCTATCCCCCTGATGCTGCTAAGCGATGCGTTGGCCATGCCTATCCCTGAGCCGTGGCAGGGGGCGGTTGGGTTGCAGGCGGAGCTGAGCCTTAGCTATCAGCCGCCACCCCAACAGGATGCTGAACAGGCTGCACCACCGCCGCCTGAGCTGTTGTCGATAACCCTAACCCTGCCAACCCAAACCCTGGATTGGCAGGGCGTTTTTCCGCAGCCTGTTGTGCTGAAGGAGGGGGTTGTCACCTTGGCGTTGCAGCCTGATACGGCGCGCCCCGAGGCCTCCGCAATGCGGCTGATGCCGTCCAGCCTGCATCTGGGCAATGGCCGCTTTGATTTTTCGGGCGAAGCGAAGGCCGCTGCGGGGGAGGGGGCTGGTAGTGGTGGTGGAGGTGATGCCATGCCAAATGCGCCCTCCGCCACGCCCAACCCCGTTGCGATCAGCCTGAATCTGACCGCGGGCGGCCTATCCTTTAACGATCTGCCTCTGCTGTGGCCGCAGCCGATGGCGGTGAATCCGCGCAATTGGGTGACGCAGCATTTGCGGGACGGGTCGATTCAACAGGCGCAGATGAATCTGACCGCGCAGATCGATCCCGCCAACAACAGCATGCCCGTGGTGAAAACCCAGGGTACCATCACTGTGCAGGGTGCAACGGTGGATTATTTCCCCCCGCTGCCCCCGATTGAAAAGGTCGATGGCATCGCCAGCTTTACCGAAACAGGCATGGATATCACCCTGACCAGTGGGCAACAGGCGGGCAGCCGTTTGAAACAGGGCAAGGTGGGGATTAGTGGTTTTGATAAGCCCGATCAGCTGATCGACATTGCGGTGGAATTGGCGGGCCCCTTGGCGGATGCGATGGCGATTATCGGCCACCCCAAATTGCAATTGATTCAGGAATTGGGGTTGAAACCCGACGGCATTAACGGCGACGGCGACATCGCCCTAAAATTCCAATTTCCTTTACAAAACAGCCTGCGTTTGGCCGATGTGGCCACCAAGGTGCGTGCCAAGATGGCCAAGGTGGTGGTGCCCAATCTGGTCAATCAGCATGGGGTCAGTGATGGCAATCTTACCCTGGATCTGGACAACAAAGGCATGGTGGTGGCGGGTCAGGTCAAATTGGCGGGGGCGCCGATGGAGATTAAATGGCAGGAATGGTTTGCGCCGATGACCAGCGCGATGGAGGTGGATCCCGCCCTGCAATTATCCGCGCAAGAGGCTGCGCAAGCCGTAAAGCCAGGCGCCAAATCCACCAAAGCCGCCAAAACGCCCCAAACATCCAAGGCCAAATCCTCATCCCGCACCGTGCAGTTGCAGCGGGATATCACCTTTAACGGCACGCTGGATCCCGAAAGCTATCGCCGCTTGGAAATGCCTGCCAACGCTCTTGAGGCTGGGGTGATGCAGCTGAATGGCCGCTATCAGGTTTTTGATGGCAAGGCGGGCGCCAGCAAAAGCCGCTTAAATGCGGAATGGCAGGCGGATCAGGCCGCCGTCAATCTGGCAGACCTGAATTGGCGCAAGGATATCGGGCAGCCGTTGCGGGGGAATGTTGACTTGGGTCTAGCCAATGGGGCGGTGCAAACTATCAACCGCTTTACCCTGATGGGCAGTGGGGCAAACGTCATTGTTTCCGCCAAAATCGATCCCAAAACGGCAATCGCCACCCAGTTGCAGGCTAGCCAGCTGAAAATCGGCCGCACCGATGTTCGGCTGAACCTTAGCCGCAAACCGCCCGCCCGTGCCGATACCCCCGCAGGTGCCTGGACAGGAACGCTAAGCGGTAACAGCCTGGACTTAAGCGGCGCCTTTGCCAGCGACCAAGCCGATCAGGAAACGCCCGAATTTCCCGCCATGCAGTTGGATGTCGCCCTGGAACAGTTGTATCTGGCCAACAACATTGGCCTGCGCCAATTGCGCGGTTATTTGCATCGCACCGACAACCATTGGCAACGCTATCAACTGACCGCGGATTGGCCAGATCAAAAAGCGGAACAAAAGTCTGAGCCCGTATCATCCAA
>CAISOG010000049.1 GCA_903887035.1 uncultured Holosporaceae bacterium
CGATCCCAAGCCAATCTTTCATGATCAACACAATAATTTCCTAACAAAACACCCCCCTTACAAACTTGACACCAAAAGTACCATGAATTTTTTAAAAAATAAATATCTTTATACTAATTTACTCTTTTTTGCGTTTTAGTAGGACAGAAATGCAAAAGACTTGTATAACCTGAACAAGCCCCTGCCCCTGTACAACCCACCTGTCCCTGTGCTAGGCAATCGGGAATCCCCTCTAACGCCCGCCCTTCGCGCCCACCCCCCAAACCGTGATAAGATTGTGATGACCCAAATGATTGATTCCCCCGCCGCTGCCCCCGCCCCCAACACCACTGCAGAGCTGAGTTTTGAGCAGGCGTTGGCCGATTTGCAACGCACGGTTGAGCAGTTGGAAAAGGGGCAGGTGCCGTTGGCCGATGCCGTCAGTTTGTTTGAACGCGGCATGCAGTTGAAACAACAGTGTGAATCCCGCCTGGCGGAGGCTAAGGCGCGGATTGACCAGCTGGTCATCGCGGGCGATGGATCCCTAGGCACCACCCCGTTTAATCCTGGCGATTAGGGCTGAATCCCCGCCGCCCTATCCAACCGACGCATTCTAACCCACTTCGACCGACCCCATTTCGGGCAGCACACTGGCCGCAAAATCCTCAGCCACAAAGGGTTGCAGATCGTCCAGCTGTTCCCCCGTTCCCAGCGCGATAATGGGCAGCTTAAAGCTGGCGGCCAGCGCGACGATCATCCCCCCCTTACTGCTGCCATCCAGCTTGCTAACAATCAGCCCCGTCAGCGGCATCGCCTGTTGAAACAGCTCCACCTGGCGCAGGGCGTGTTGCCCCGTCGTGCCGTCCAGCACCAGCCAGCGTTGTTGCGGCGCGGTGACGTCCAGCTTTTCCAGCACCCTTGGCAGTTTTTGCAGCTCCGCCATCAGATTCGGCTTGTTGGGTAGGCGCCCGGCCGTGTCGATTAGCAGCACGTCATTGCCCTGTTGCGATGCCTGTTGCCACGCCTGATAGGCCAGGGCGGCGGGATCACCGCCATGCGCGCCCGTGATAATCGGGCAGTTCAGCCGTTGTGCCCAGCTGCCCAACTGTTCCACCGCGGCGGCGCGAAAGGTATCGCCCGCGACCAGCAGCGGTCGATGCCCGCTGGCCTGATAATGATGCGCCAATTTGGCCAGCGTGGTGGTTTTGCCGCTGCCATTCACGCCAACCACCAGGATGCAATAGGGGCGCGGGCTGGCGGGAATGGCCAGGCTGCCAACACAGGGTTGCACCATTTCCTGCAACAACTCCTGTAACTGTTGCGGCCATTGCTCCGCCCCCGCCCGTCCAGCCTTGTGACAGCGATCCCGCAGCAGGCTGATAACTTGCGCGCTGGTTTCCACACCGAAATCGGTGCTGACCAACGCGTCCTCAATCTCCTGCAACAGGGCTTCATCCAGCTTGCGGGTAAACAGGCCGCTCAGCGCGCCACCAAGCGCGGCGGTGGTTTTGGACAAACTTTGGCGCAAACGATTCAGCATGATGCGGCAACCCCCTTAAGACTGCGTCCATCTTGCTCTAGCAACCGTACCGATTGCAAGCTGCCCGGTGGCGGCGGCGCGCCATCCCCCGCCCAGCGCACGGGGGCAAAGGTCGGGTCAAAGCCCTGGCCATTCTGTTCCCACAACACCGCCTCTACCCGCCCAACGCGGCTGGCCAAATGGTCGGTCAGCGCGCGCGCGCCCGCGTCACGCAACCTGGCTGCCCGCTCTTTACGGACAGGCAGGGGGACTTGTGGCATACGGGCGGCGGGGGTGCCATCGCGGGCGGAGTACGGAAAAACATGCAGATAGGTCAGCTGGCAATCCCGCACCAGGGCAAGGCTGTTTTCAAACATCGCCTCATCCTCTGTCGGAAAGCCCGCAATCAGATCGGCGCCAAAGGTCATATCGGGGCGCGCCGCCCTAAGCCGTTGGCAAAAATCGATAGCCTGTTCGCGGTTGTGGCGCCGCTTCATACGCTTAAGAATCATGTTGTCGCCCGATTGCAGGCTAAGGTGCACATGCGGCATCAACCGCGCCTCATGACTCAGCAGGTCGAACAACAGCCCATCCACCTCAATCGAATCGATGGAGGAGATGCGCAGGCGGGGCAGATCGGGCACAATGGTCAGCAGCCGTTTGACCAGCTGCCCCAGGGTGGGCTCCCCAGGCAAGTCTTTGCCATAGGCGGTCAGGTCAACGCCCGTCAACACCACCTCACGATAGCCAGCCTGCACCAGGGTTTGCACCTGCCGCACCACCTCCCCCACCCCGACGCTGCGGCTGTTGCCACGGCCAAAGGGGATGATGCAAAAGGTGCAGCGATGGTCGCAACCGTTTTGAATCTGCACAAAGGCGCGGGCGTGCCCCCGAAAGCCATCGACCAGGTGGTTGGCGGTTTCCCGCACGCTCATAATATCGTTGACGATCACCCGTTCCAGCTGTTCGGTGGGCAGCAGGCTTTCCTGCCACACCGCGGGATCCAGCTTGCGATCATTGCCGATGACCTGGCTGACCTGTGGCATGGCGGCAAAGCTGTCGGGATTGACCTGCGCGGCGCAGCCGGTGACGATCAGCTTGGCATTTGGCCGCTCCCGCGCTAGGCGGCGGATGGTTTGGCGCGCCTGCCGCTCTGCCTCGGCCGTTACCGCGCAGGTGTTGACGATAATCGCATCATCCAGCCCCGCCGCCTGCGCATGCCGGCGCATCACCTCCGACTCATGGATATTCAACCGACAGCCCAGGGTGACCAGCTGCACCTGGTTTTCCCCAGCGGGAATACTGGCGGTGCTACTGGCGGGCGCGCTATCGGATGGGGTGGTGGTGGGCATCGTTTAGGCACCTCGGTTTATGGTAGCAACACAATGAAATCTTTGCATAACTTTAGCCATAAAAGTTAGCAAAAGAGCCATTATGGAAATAAGCAATAACCCAAGAAAAACCCGTGGCATATCATATAGGGAGCTAGATTTTAGGATATAGTGACCAATGCCCGCCTCTGAACTCACAAACTCACCGATAAAAGCCCCCATCAGAGCAAAGCCAACATTCATACGA
>CAISOG010000050.1 GCA_903887035.1 uncultured Holosporaceae bacterium
TCTTCGTAGCTTAATTGTTGATACTGTCTCATCTGCAACGCCTTTCTGTGCTCGTTTTTCCAACTCGCACTCTAAGGTGTTGCACTTCATTTTAGAACCTAGGCTGTGCTGCACCGCACCGCGCTACGGCTCGGCAGACCAGGTTTTTTGTGCGCGAAGGCTACTGATTCATGAAAAACACCGTCATCTATCTCATCGGCTTTCCAGGCACTGGCAAATACACCATCGCCCAACAGCTTAGCGCGATGTCAGGGGCAAAGCTTATCGACAATCACCTAATCAACAACCCTATTTTTAGCGTTATCGAGCAAGATGGCATTGTCTATGCCAGTGAGGCTTTGTGGGAAAAGATAAGAGAAATTAGGCAAATAGTCTTTGATACCGTCAGGGATTTTGTTCCGAAAAGTTTTAGCCTTATTCTTACCAATCATCTGGCAGATGGCGACGAAGACGATGTGGAAATTTACCACCAGATTGAATCCTTAGCGCTGGCCAGAGGCAATCATTTGGTGCCCGTTCGACTGTTTTGTGAGCCTGAGGAGTTGTATCGGCGCATCGCCATGCCTCAGCGCGCCGAACGCTACAAAATTACCGATGCGGACTATGCACGCCGCCATTTTCACCAGGAACAACCGCTAAACATTTCCCATCCCAATCTGTTGGATCTGGATGTCACCCATTTGCAGCCTGCCGATGCGGCGCAAGCCATTCTGCACTATGTTGCCCGCTGCGGTATCCCGCCTGATACCGCTTAACCGCGCCCCGCAAACGCCTCTCTATTGTCATCTCCGCACATGCGGGGAGGTGGATCCATAAAGCGGCGTGGCTAGGCTAAGTGCTTGTCATTAATGGATTTCCGCCTTAGCGGAAATGACGACTTTTTTGTTGCCCCATTTCCGCTTTCCTCATGTCATCCCACCCCCCCCTCGTCAAAGCGGCAATCTTATGGCACTAGTGGTGGTTGGCCGTTCACTCCTATCTATCCGCCCTGCCCATGCCATCGATCCCCCCGCCGTTGCCAAGTGCCATCATAAACCAACAGGTGCAGGCCGCCTTGGCCGAAGATCAGGCCGCCAACGATGTGACGGTGGCCGCCGTTATCGACCCCCAGCTGGCCATCACGCTTCAGCTGCGCGCGCGGGAGGCGGTGGTGGTGCCGGGATTAGCCCTGGCCGAGGCCAGCTTTCGCACGCTGTCGCCGCAAATCGATTGGCAACAGGCGGTTCAGGATGGGGAACAGGTGGCCGCTGGCAGCCTGCTGGCAACCGTGTCGGGCTTGGCCAGCGCGCTGCTGTCGGCGGAGCGGACGGCGTTAAACTTTGTGCAGCATCTGTCGGGCATTGCCACCCTGACCAGGCATTATGTTGAGGCGGTGGTGGGCAGCAAGGCGATCATCCTGGATACCCGCAAGACCATTCCGGGGATGCGGCAGCTGGCCAAATACGCCACCGCCGTTGGGGGGGCGCAAAATCATCGCCTAAACCTGGCCGACGGCATGATGATTAAGGATAACCACATTGCCGCCAATGGTGGATCGCTGCCACAAACCCTGGCGAAACTGACCATAGCGCGGGATAGCGCCCTGTGGCAAAGCCTGGTGGTGGAGTGCGACACCCTGGATCAGGTGCAACTGTGTCTTAGCCACCATATCCCCCATCTGCTGCTGGATAACATGAGCCCGCAACAGCTGGCGGGGGCGGTGGCGTTGCGGGATGGGGCGGGCTATGCCGCCAAGTTGGAGGCATCGGGCGGTGTCAATCTGGATAGTATTCGCGCCATCGCCGCCAGCGGGGTCGACTATATTTCGGTCGGGCGGCTGACCATGAGTGCGCCCGCGGTGGATATTGGCTTGGACTGGCCAACGTGATAGCCTGTCCATGAACGTAATGGGCACTTAGTGGGAATGGCGTCATGATCAGCAAACTTACCGAAAAACTGACGCGTAGTATTGCTGGGGGCATTGCCGGTAAGAAAGATAAGCTGACCCCTGCGGCTGCGGCCACGCAAACGGCTGCCACCATGAAAATGGAGGGGGATTCCAACACCCCCGAACATGATGCGCCGCGGCCATCGCTGTTTGAGCCGCTGTTGGCCAAGTGCAAAACCTATAACCCCGCCATTACCGCCGTCGTTCACCCCGTTACGGTTGAAGCGATCCAGGGCGCGGTGGAGGCTGAGGCGGCCGGGTTGATTACCCCCTTTTACATTGGCCCCGTCGGGCGCATTAAGCTGGCGGCGGAGTCTGTTAACATCACCCTGCCCCCCGATCAGTTGTTGGATGTGCCCCACAGCCACGCCGCCGCCGACAGGGCGATGCATCTGGCCAAAATGGGGCAGGTGGAAATGATCATGAAGGGCAGCCTGCACACCGATGAGCTGTTGGCGGCGGTGTTGGAAAAGGAACATGACCTGCGCACCCAAAGGCGGCTGAGCCATGTATTTGTGATGGATGTGCCCAGCTATAACAAATTGCTGTTTATCACCGATGCGGCGATTAACATTTATCCTGGCTTGTCGGAGAAGGTCGACATCCTGCAAAATGTTATTGAGCTGGCGCACGCGCTGGGCGTAACCGCGCCCAAAGTCGCGCTGCTGTCGGCGGTGGAAACCATCAACCCCAACATCCATTCAACGATTGAGGCGGCGGCGCTGTGCAAAATGGCCGAACGCGGTCAGATTGTCGGCGGGCAATTGGATGGCCCCCTGGCATTTGACAACGCGATTTCCCCCGCCGCCGCCGCGGCCAAGGGCATAGCGGGGGAGGTGGCGGGGCATGCCGACGTGCTGATGGTGCCAGATATGGAGGCCGGCAACATTCTGGCCAAGCAATTGACCTATATGGCGGGGGCGGTCAGTGCGGGAATCGTGCTGGGGGCGCGCCTGCCCATCGTGTTGACCAGTCGGGCGGATGGGGCGCGAAGCCGCCTGCTATCGGCGGCGATAGGCCTACTGCTGCTGCGGCAACGGGTCACCCTCCCCAAACCGCACAGCCACGATCAACGGTTGTAGGGGCTATAGGGAACGAGACAAAAATCTACCATCTAGTTGTTCTTCACGTGGTCTTTGAGAGCTTTCGTTTTCTCTGTTCTCAATGCTATACATGCAGCCACATGCAACAATAAAAGCACTTGAAGTCACTAAAAAAGCGGCTCTTAGATAGCTTTTCATATCCCCCACTCCCTTTCTGCTAAAAAAATTTATGGTTGGAAGAGTGGCAAGGATTTTTGGTTATTTTATGGCAAAGTAATAAAATTCATCCGCAACCTTAGTATTTTTGGAAAGATTTTTCGGCCATGGCGCTGTTTTTGACCTGCAACGCGGGATCGTCAAGCTTAAAATTGGCGCTATATCAGATGGATAGCGGTGTGCCGCGACGCCTGGCTGCCACCAACCTGGATCACCCTGTTGACCCTACTGCCGCGCTGCAGCACTGGTGGGATGGGCAGACAGCGGCGCTAGGCCTGAGTGCCCCAACCGCCATTGCCCCAACAGCCATCGCGCATCGGGTGGTGCATGGCGGCGATCAGTTTACCCAACCAGTGGTAATCGATTCCGCCGTGATGGCAACCCTATGGCAGCTGGCTCCGTTAGCCCCCCTGCATCAACCCGCCGCCTTAGACCTGATTGAGGCCTTGGCCAAGGCCTTTCCCACCACCACCCAAATCGCCTGTTTCGACACCGCCTTTCATCAGACGCAACCGCCCCTGCACCGCTATTTGGGACTGCCACGGGCGCTGCATCAGGCGGGCATCAAACGCTATGGCTTTCACGGTTTGTCCTACCAATACATCGCTGGCCAGCTGCCCACCCTGCTGGGCAAGGTGGCTGAGGGGCGGGTGGTGGTAGCGCATTTGGGCAGCGGCGCCAGCCTGTGCGCGATGCATCGGCGGCAATCTGTTGCCAGCACCATGGGCTTTTCCGCCCTCGATGGCCTGTTGATGGCCACCCGTTGCGGCAGTTTGGATGCGGGCGTCGTGTTGCATCTGTTGAACCAGGGCTATGACCAACAACGCCTAACCCAGTTGCTGTATAAGGAATCTGGCTTGTTGGGCGTGTCGGGGATCAGCGGGGATATGCGCAATTTGGAGGCCAGCCCCGATCCGCAGGCGGCTGAGGCGGTCGCCCTGTTCCTGCACCGCGCCCATCAGCAGTTGGCAGCAATGGCGGCCAGCCTGGGGGGAATTGATGCGCTGGTCTTTACCGCAGGCATTGGCCAGCATAGCGCGATGGTGCGTTCCCGCCTATGTCAGCTGGCGGCCTGGATGGGGATCGATCTGGATGAGGGGGGCAATGCCCGCGCCAGGGCTGATCAGCCCGTCGTGCTAAGCACCGCCAGCAGCCGGGTGGTGGTGGCGATGATTCCAACCGATGAGGAGGCGGTGATGGCCGATGCCCTGGCCGCCAAGCTGGCCAGCTGACCCCCACCCCCCAAAAAACAGATTTTTCCTAAGCCCCCTTGCGCAAGGGTACAACCTCTGATAGTATTCACCTTAGTTGCACACTAATATGGTGTGCCAATCAGTCGGCCATTCGGTCGGGCACCTGTTCGGGTGTTTGCAATCCTACCATTCGGGTAAAAAAGGTTTCGCTTATGAGCACTTTGGTTAACAAAAACGTTATGGTTGACGGTCATCGCACCTCAATGCGGTTGGAGCCGGAAATGTGGGATGCCCTGGCCGAAATTTGTGCGCGCGAACGATGCAACATTCACCAGCTGTGCAGCCAGCTGGAACTGAATCGCCAAAGCTCTACCCTTACCGCGGCGATGCGGGTCTATATCATGAATTACTTTCGCCAGGCGATGCATGCCATGGTGGCCGACAATCGCGCTTATGAGGTGGCGATGTCCCCCATGATGACCAGCATGCAGGTCGCCACCGCCAATAAGGGGTTGAGCCGTCGTGATGCAGAGGTTGCGGTGCGGGGCTAGTTTTTTCGCAGCATTTGACAAGCCCGCCCCCATGCGCCACCATGATATCGTCGGTTGGCTGGATGGCTGCTGGCAGTCGTTACGACTGCTGGAGGAAAGTCCGGGCTCCATGGAAATAGGGTGCTGGGTAATCCCCAGCGGGGTTGGCTGAAAACGTTGACTCAAGGGAAAGTGCCACAGAAACGATACCGCCATTGCTTGCCCCCTGGGTAAGTGGTGGTAAGGATGAAATGGTGCGGTAAGAGCGCACCGCCGATTGGGTGACCGATCGTGGCGGCGGCAAACCCCACCCGGAGCAAAACCAAATAGGCAGGGCGCGATCATCATCCCCTGGGTGATTGATCAATCGTATTTCCACGATTGCCTTGCGGGTCGGTTGCTAGAGGTATGGGGGTAACCCCAGCCCCAGATGAATGGCCATCCAGGGCGTTATCGCCTGGACAAAACCCGGCTTACAGGCCAACCGACGATTTTCCCCCCGCCCCTGTCTTTTTCCCCCCGCCCCTGTCTTTTTTCCCCCCGCCCCCTAGGTGTTTAGTTCCTTATTGTAGTGGTGTATTATACAGCGAACTGCGAAGGGAGGAACTATGGGACAAATTTTACACGCAAGGGCTACGACGACGCACCGCCAGCGAGCTTTCATACAGCAA
>CAISOG010000051.1 GCA_903887035.1 uncultured Holosporaceae bacterium
ATTGCTTCAACCGAACCATGAACATCCCCTTTGATGATAACGCACAGCTACTTAATCTCACCCGCGGTACTTTTGGACAACATCTGTTCAATATTGCCAGGGCGACTGACCTTTATCATGGCATCACGACGGGAACGCTGGCGATAGGCTGCCACCTCCCGCGCTTTATCCTCATCAGCCACCACCACAAAATCGTCCCCAGCCTGCGGCGTGCCGGTAAAGCCCAACACCTCAACCGGCAGGGCGGGCAGAGCCTGCAGAATCCGTTTGCCCTTATCGTCGATCAGGGCGCGCACGCGACCCCACTCCGCCCCAGAAACAAAGATATCGCCAGGGCGCAGGGTTCCCCGTTGCACCAGCACGGTCGCAACCGAACCCAGGCCTTTTTCAACTTTCGATTCCACCACTGCACCCGATGCAGGGCGATTGGGATTGGCCTTAAGCTCCAGAATCTCAGCCTGCAGCAGAATCGCCTCCTCCAACTTATCCAGGTTCAGACGTGACTTGGCCGACACCTCAACGCTCAACACATCGCCGCCCATCGCCTCAGTCACCAAATCATGGTTCAACAGCTCGGTACGCACGCGTGTGGGGTCGGATCCCGGCTTATCAATTTTGTTGATGGCGACAATAATGGGCACTTTGGCGGCCTTAGCGTGGTTTAACGCCTCAACCGTCTGTTCCTTAATGCCTTCATCCGCGGCCACCACCAGCACCACAATATCGGTGACGTTTGCACCACGCGCTCGCATCTCCGTAAAGGCGGCGTGGCCAGGGGTATCGATAAAGGTAATACGTTTGTTATTGGCCAAGCAGATTTGGTAGGCGCCAATATGCTGGGTAATACCGCCCGCCTCACCCGCCACCACATCGGTGGCGCGCAGGGCGTCAAGCAACGATGTTTTCCCGTGGTCAACGTGCCCCATAATGGTGACAACAGGCGGACGTGGCAGCAGATCTTCGGGCGCATCAATCGCTTGTCCCAATCCCTGCTCAACATCGCTTTCGCTGACCCGCTTGGGGGTGTGGCCAAATTCCATCACCACCAATTCTGCCACATCGGCGTCAACGGTTTCGTTGATGGTCGCCATCACACCACTGCGCATCAAGGCCTTTACGACATCGCCTGCCCGCTCCGTCATCCGATTGGCCAACTCCTGCACCGTGATATAGTCAGGAATAATAACTTCGCGCACGATTTTCGGCTGTTGACCGCTTTGCAGCATCTTCAGCCGCTCTTTTTCCCTTGCCCGCCGCACGGCAGCCATGGATCGGGTTTTGACCACCCCATCTTCGCTTAATAGGGCGGTAACATTGACCTTGCCAGCCTTGCGCCGCTCCTCATAACGCTGCACCACTGCATAGCCGCCCTTTTTCGAGTCAACTTTTTTGGCGCTGCTGGCGCGATCCTCCTCATCTGTATCCAAATCCTTGCGGCGTGAAACTTCCGATGGGTTGAGCGGACGGGAAGGGGGCGGCACCGGGACATCAGGAGTGACGTTCACCGATGGAGTAGGGCGTTCAACAATGCGTGGACCATCGGCCGAAGGCTGGCGCGGCTCATTGGCGGCATCGCGCAGCAGGGAAAGGGATGGCAGCTCAGGGCGCTTTTCTGCCGTTGATTCACTGCTGGAATGGGCTTGCAGGGCGCGCAACCTTGCCGCCCGCTCCTCAGGCGTAAGGCGCATGTTGCCGAGTGAGGCCAACTCTGCCGCCGCCCCCGCCGTTGGTTCGCGACGTGACGAAGAGGATGATGATGGCTGAATCAGCGTGGTTTGGCTGCTGGGTGTGCCAGGCAGCCTTTTCTTTTTAACCTCCACCATGACGGTTTTGCCCGCGCCCGCCATTTTGGCACGGTTAACCGAATCCTTGATCCCCAGCTTATTGCTGCCAATCGTCAGAACCGAAGGTTTGTTGTCGCCGTTGTTCTCTACCATAATCTTCCAAACTTGCTCATCACGCTTGCCGCGCAATGTATTGTTATCCTACTGCCCAATATCCCACTATGCCTTGGCTTTTGCCTTAGTTTTTGTAGGGGTATCGGCAATTTCTTCATCCTGCGCCTGTGTTTGTGATGGGGCAGCAGCAGCTTCGCTTTCCCATCGCGCCCGCGCCTGCATAATCAGCTCGTCCAGGGCATCTTGTTCGGCCACGGTGTTGCCAATAATGTCTATCAGCTCATCGCTGGCCAAATCGGCCAGATCGTTGACGGTTTTGACACCCTCTTTCACCAATTTGGCCAAAACGGGCAGGGCAAAACCGGTAAAGCTTTGCAGCTCGGCATCCATACCATCCGCTACCAATTGGGCGGCCAGCTCGCTGTCGCGCTTTTCGATATAGGCCTGCGCCCGACGAATCAGCTCCTCAGCAATCCCCTCATCAAAGCCCTCAATCTGAGCCAGGGTGGGAATGCCAACCTCAATGATTTCCTCAATACTGGTGAAGCCTTCGCCGACCAACAAATGGGCGACAATTTCATCAACATTCAGGGCATCCACAAACAGCTGGGAACGGGTTTTGGTTTCGTTCTGACGGCGCTCTTGCTCCATCGATTCGGTCATAATATCCAGGTTCCAACCTGTCAGCTGGGAGGCCAGACGGACGTTCTGCCCGCGGCGACCAATGGCGATGCTGAGCTGTTCATCCGGCACCACCACCTCCATCCGATTGTTTTCTTCATCCATGATGACCTTGGTCACTTCGGCGGGGGTCAGGGCGTTAACCACAAAGCCCGCCGCATCCTCAGACCACGGAATAATGTCAATCCGTTCGCCCTTCAGCTCACCCGACACGGCCTGAACACGGCTACCGCGCACACCGATACAGGCGCCTTCTGGATCAATTGACGGATCGCGGGTGTACACCGCAATTTTGGCGCGACTGCCAGGATCGCGTGATACCGCCTTAATCTCAATCAACCCCTCATAAATTTCAGGCACTTCCTGCATAAACAGGCGCGCCATCATCAGCGGGCGCACGCGGGACAAGAAGATTTGGGGGCCATAGGGAACTTCGCGGACATCAAAAATCAGGGCGCGAATGCGATCCCCCTGTCGAAAGGTTTCCCGCTGAATCAGTTCCTCACGGCGCAGCATCGCCTCAACCCGGCCAACCTCAACCACCACATTGCCAAACTCAACCCGCTTAACCACACCGTTAATGATTTCGCCCACGCGATCCTTAAACTCAAGGAATTGTTTGGTGCGTTCGGCGTCACGGACTTTTTGGATAACAACTTGTTTTGCGGTTTGCGCCGCAATCCGTCCGAAATTGATTGGGGGCAGGCTGTCGACCACATGCTCCCCCAACTCAATAGCGGGATTGGCGATTTTGGCTTCAGCTAGGCGAATTTTAGGCCCCTCATCCTCGGGCAGCTCAAACTCCTCAACCACCTCACGATAGCGGGCGATATTAATGTCGCCAGTACGACGATCAATGCTGGCACGAATATCCAAATGCTGGCCGTATTTCAGCTGAGCCGCGCGGGCAAAGGCTTGTTCCAAAGCGCCGAAAACATCCTCACGATCAATATCTTTCTCACGCGCAACCGTTTCAACGATTTGCAGCAGTTCCCCGCGGTTCAGGGTAGCCATCGATTCCATACTATCAATCCTTCCTTTTACATATCGTGCCAAATAAACGCAAAAAATCACCCAGCACGAGCGCCTTTTGGCGTCCGGGCGACCAACATTATCAGGTTCCTGCCCTTACTTAAGCAGTTTTGCGTTCAGAGTAAAGAGAAAACCGGATGATGGGCGGTCTGTGGATACAGATGCCACGCTAAGCTGATGATTTCATTAAAACCTAATGTTATCATATCCCCAAATCTTGGCTAAATCCCCCTAAAGAAGGATAAAGCCAAAAAAAATGGAGCGGGCGAAGAGATTCGAACTCTCGACTTCCACCTTGGCAAGGTAGCACTCTACCGCTGAGTTACGCCCGCTTAGGTGGGGCAGTATGCAACAGCCGTTTGATGATTGCAAGGGGATGACGGGATAGATTTTGTCGATATCCACAAAAAAATCCTTGACCCGGGGGCAGGGGGCAATTCCCTGTCACAATTTTTGTCACAATTCTTTGTCCCAATTTCCTGTGTCGTAGGCGTGTCCGCGTTTGAGGTGACAACCTTTCTGTGCAATTATCTTGACCAGGGCAAATATAAGGCTTAAAGTTTTCCCTCGATCCACGTAATGCAGGTTGAGATCCTGCGATAAAACCAACTGTTTAAGGCTAGCTATTACAGTCACTAGGGGGAGTATTATGGCCAA
>CAISOG010000052.1 GCA_903887035.1 uncultured Holosporaceae bacterium
CCGCCGCCTATCTGACTGGCCGCCAACGGATTGAGCGGTTGCAGGATATTCGCACCCCCAACCCGCAACGGCTGCTGACCATCAAAAACGCCCGTGGCCACAATCTTAAGGGGGTTGATGCCACCATTCCGCTGGGTCTGTTCGTTTGCGTCACTGGCCTGTCGGGCAGTGGCAAATCAACCCTGATCCTGGATACGCTGTACAATGGGGTCTCCAAACGCCTGCATGGCAGCAGGGAAGTGGTGGAGGCGCATGACGCCATCACGGGGTTGGAGTATCTGGATAAGGTCATCGATATGGATCAAAGCCCGATTGGCCGCACCCCACGATCCAACCCCGCCACCTATGTGGGGGCGTTTACCCCTATCCGCGATTGGTTTGCGGGACTGCCCGAATCAAAGGCGCGCGGCTATATGCCTGGCCGTTTTTCTTTTAACGTTAAGGGTGGCCGCTGTGAATCCTGCCAGGGTGATGGCCTGCTGAAAATCGAAATGCACTTCCTGCCCGATGTGTATGTCGATTGCGATCAGTGCCACGGCAAACGCTATAACCGCGAAACCTTAGAGGTGTTGTACCGCGACAAATCGATCGCCGACGTGCTGGGCATGACGATTGAGGAGGCCGCCGATTTCTTCAGCGCGGTTCCCAACATTCATGAAAAGCTGCAAGTGTTGGTGGATGTCGGCCTGGGCTATGTCAAATTGGGGCAATCGGCCACCACCCTGTCGGGGGGTGAGGCGCAACGGGTGAAATTGGCTAAGGAGCTCAGCCGTCGGGCGACAGGCCGCACCCTGTATATTTTGGACGAGCCAACCACCGGTTTGCATTTTGAAGATATTCGCAAGCTGCTAATCGTGCTGCAACGCCTGGTCAATCAGGGCAACACCGTGGTGGTGATTGAACACAATCTGGATGTGATCAAAACCGCCGATTGGCTAATCGACCTGGGACCCGAAGGGGGGGATGGCGGCGGCCAAATTGTCGCCAGCGGCACGCCAGAGGATGTTGCCAAGGTTAAGGCCAGCTATACAGGACAATATCTCAAACCCCTATTGGCCAACCGCCCGCGCGCCGCATGACCAGCCTGCAAGACCGTTTCCAACAGCGTTTGGCTGATTTTGACCGCAGCAATGCTAAGCTGCAGGCGGTTTTTGCTGAGGCGGAATCCGAATTGGTGCGCGATGCCACCATTCAGCGGTTTGAGATAGCCTATGAACTGGCCTGGAAAACCATGAAGCTGTGGTTGGCGGGCAAGGATATTGATGTGCGCAACGCCAAAGATACCCTGCGGGCAGCGTTGGAGCAGGGGATTATCGACGATGGCAACGCCTGGGCTCGGTTGCATGAAATGCGCAACCTGACCAGCCATGTTTATGATGAGGGGGTAGCGCAGCAGGTGTTTTTCTTTATGAAAACGGAGGGGCACCAGCTGATTGCCGAAGCCTTGCGCCGCTTAAGAACTCTGCCCCCGCCATCATGACCCCACCGCCCCCCTATGGCTTAGACCCCAATTTGGTGGCCGCAATCATCGCATTGGCACAACAATCGGCCAAGGTTGATCGCCTGCTGCTATACGGTTCCCGTGCGCGTGGCGATTACAGCAACCGATCCGATATTGATTTAGCCCTTGATGCGCCAGCCATGACCATAACCGAATTTGCTGACCTGGCCGCTGCCCTGAACGATCTGCCCTGTCTGTTCAAAATTGATTTGCTAAGGCTGCAGGATTTGCAAAATCCCGCCCTGCATGCGCAAATCGCCAAGGATGCTATCACCCTTTTTGCTAGGCCATCGCCATGACCGCTAATGTGACCCACACCCTGACCCTGACCGCCAGCGAATCGGTGTTGCGTGAATGGATGCCGCAATGGGAATCGGCAGAGGCGGACGACATGACCTTTGTGCTTTATGAGGCGGATGAGCGGGCGGGTATTTGGCAATTGGTCTGTTATGGTGACGATCAACAGGCTTTAGGCGCGCTGGCCAGTCAGGCCGCCACCCACCTGCCTCTGCATGAGGCGCCACGGATTGAAGAGCTGCCCGCTGTCGATTGGGTGGTGGAAAATCAAAAAGCCTTTCCGCCGCTTAGCCTGGGGCGATTTTATCTGTACAACAGCTATCAGGGCAGCCCGCAGGCGGGTCGCCTAAACCTTAAGCTGGAGGCTGGCGCGGCCTTTGGTACGGGCGAACATGCCACCACCGCCCTGTGTTTGCTGGCGTTGGAGCAGCTGGCGGATGCGGGCGTCACCCCCACCCGCCTGTTGGATTATGGTTGTGGCACGGGGTTGTTGGCGATGGGGGCGGCGCTGCTGTGGCCAGCGGCCAGCGTGACGGCGGCGGACAATGATGCCAGGGCGGTGGAAATTGCCATCGAAAATGTCGAAATCAACGGCCTAGGCAGTCGGATTCAGCTGTATCGCACCGACCTGCCCAGCGATCCCGCCATTGCCGCACACGGCCTGTTTGACCTGATGGTTGCCAATATCCTGGCCGAACCGCTGATTGCGATGGCGCAACCCCTGGCAGGGCAGTTGGCGCGGGGCGGGCAGTTGATTCTGTCGGGCATTTTAACCAGTTGGGCGGATCGGGTGGCGGCGGCCTATCAGGCGGCAGGCCTAGTGCTGCTACAAACAACCGTCGATAGCCATGGTGCCAACCCAGGGCAATGGGTAGCGCTACGGTTGCAATTCCCGCTATAATGGACGCATGACAACCGCACCCAACACGCAATCCAACTGGCAACAATTTTGCGCCAGTCAGCTGGCAAAATCCCTGGCCAGCCGCAGTGCGGAGGATCAAGTCGCCCTGCACCAACTTGCCCTTGGTCTGGCCGCCGCCCCCCCGACCCCGTCGCATTTTGACCTGGCCGCTATCCTGCCCGACTGGTTGGATGATGGCGATACAGATGCCCTAAACGGCTGGATTTACCAACAAAGACAACGGTTTGAGGATAGTTTGCGTAACGCCAGCCCGCATGACCATCACCATCGGCTGGCGGCGCTGCGCAGCGCGATGGCAACGGCGGGCATTGATGTCTGGCTGATTCCGCGCACCGACCCCTATTTGAATGAATATACCCCTCTGGGGGATGAGCGGCTGTGGTGGCTTAACGGCTTTTCGGGATCAACCGGCATGGCGGTGGTTTTGCGGGATCAGGCCGCCCTGTTTGTTGATAGCCGCTATACGCTGCAGGCGGCGCAGCAGGTGGACACCGCCAGCTATCAGATGATCAACAGCGGCCTCCTGACGCCGCGCGATTGGTTAAAGCCAATCCTGGCCAGCGGCGCGGTGATAGGCTTTGACCCCTGGCTGATCAGTGCGACCGCCGCCGATATTTGGGCAGGGTTTTGCGCTAAGCAGGGGTGGGTTTGGCGGGCGCTGACCCCCAACCTGATTGATGGCCTGTGGGCGGATCAGCCGCCCGCGCCGCTATCCCCCACCATCGCCCTGCCCGTCACGTTCAGCGGCCAGCCTGCCAGCGAAAAATTGGCACAGCTGCGTCAAGACTTGCAGGCGGCGGGCTGTGATGCCGCCCTGTTCAGCACGCCCGACAGCGTTGCCTGGATCCTGAATGTACGCGGCGCCGACGTGCCCTGCTGCCCGTTGCCGCTTTCCCGTCTGCTGCTGCTGACCGCGCCCAAGCCCGATCAGCCGATGGCCTATTGGCTGGTGGATAGCCGCAAGGTAACGGCGCAGGTGCGGGATAGCCTGCCCAGCGGGGTTGCCATGGTCGACTCTGGCCAGCTGCCCCAACTGCTGGATCAGCTGCCGAAACAGGCATCCGTGCAGCTGGATGGCGGTGAGAGTCCCGTTGCCCTGGTGCAACAGGTGACAACCGCAGGCCTGGTGGTGCAGCGTGCCGATAACCCCGCCGCCCTGCCCCGCGCTGTCAAAAATGTGACGGAGCTGGATGGCATGCGGCTGGCGCACCGCAAGGATGGGGTGGCGCTGACCAAATTTTTCTGCTGGCTGGCGCAACAAACCGCCCACCGTCCCGTTGGCGAAATTGAGGCATCCGATTACCTGCTAAGCCTGCGGGCGATGGATCCAGCGTTTGTTAGCGAAAGCTTTGCCGCCATTTCAGGGGCAGGCGCCAATGGGGCGATTGTCCACTACCGCGCTGCGCCAGCGACTGAGGCGATGATTGCCCCCAACATGCTGTATCTGTTGGATTCTGGCGGGCAATATCTGCATGGCACCACCGATGTCACCCGCACGGTTGCGATTGGTCAGCCCACCGCCGAGCAGCGACGGCACTTCACCCTGGTGCTGCGCGGCCATATCGCCCTGGCATCCTGTCAATTTCCTGTGGGAACCAGCGGCGCTCAGCTGGACGCGCTGGCGCGGCAACCGCTGTGGCAGGCGGGGTTGGATTTTGAGCATGGCACGGGGCATGGTGTTGGCCATTTTTCGAATGTGCATGAGGGGCCGCAGGGAATTTCCAAGCGGGCGTGGGGTGTGCCGTTGAAAATCGGCATGATCCTGTCCAATGAGCCTGGCTTTTACTTAGAGGGCGCCTATGGCATCCGCATCGAAAGCCTGGTCGCGGTGCAGGATGCCGCCACTGCCCCAGGCTTTTTGCAATTTGAAACCCTGACGCTGGCCGCTATTGATCGCAGCCTGATTGATGCGGAACTGTTGGGGGTGGAGGGGGTGGCCTGGCTGAACAGCTACCACGCCCGCGTCTATCAGGAAATCTCGCCGTTCCTAACCCCCGCCGAGCAAACCTGGCTGAAAACCGCCACCGCCGCGCTGTAAATCGCGGGAAAAGGGGGGCGCGCTAACCAGTGTAGCGCGCCAAGACTTCGCGGAAATCGGCGGCCAGATCCTGACGGTTCAGGGCAAAGGCAACATTGGCCTCCAAAAAGCCGATTTTGTTGCCGCAGTCAAAGCGTTTGCCATCAAACAAAAAGGCGTGGAAGGGCTGTTTGCCCAGCAGGGTCGCCATGGCGTCGGTCAGCTGAATTTCGCCATCCGTCCCCTTAGTTTGCGCATCCAAGGCCTCAAAAATTTCGGGTTGCAGGATATAGCGGCCAATAATGGCATAGCGTGACGGCGGGTTGCTGCGCGGTTTTTCCACCAGCCCCTTAACCTCAATCAACCGCCCGTCTTGCACCCCTGGGTCAATTATCCCATAGCGGCTGGTATGCTCCAACGGCACCTCCATCACCGCCACAATGTTGCCGCCAACCTCAGCATACACCTGCATCATCTGCTTCAGGCAGGGGGTGTCGGCCATCACCAAATCATCGGCCAGCAGCACCGCCACGGCGTTTTGATTGCCGACCAATTCGCGCGCGCACCACACCGCATGCCCCAAACCCATCGGAATCTGTTGGCGGGTATAGGCGACCTGCCCCGGGGTGGGCAGCAGGGGGCGAATCATCTCCAGCAGGTCGGTTTTGTGCTTGGTTTCCAGGGTGTGCGACAACTCATAGCTGTAGTCAAAATGATCCTCAATCGTGGTTTTGCCGCGCCCGGTCACGAAAATTTGGTTGGCAATGCCGGCCGCCTGCGCCTCCTCCACCGCGTACTGAATCAACGGCTTATCGACGACGGGCAACATTTCCTTTGGCATCGCCTTGGTGGCGGGCAAAAAGCGCGTGCCCAACCCACCAACGGGAAAAATGGCCTTGGTTACAGGGGCATGGGGGGTAGATTGGGACATCAGACTTGGGCTTTCAGCGAGGATAAGATGGTTGGCTTGGTATCATAACCTATCCCTATCTTGCTAGCACAATATGGCCAAATTATCACGCTAATCCTTTGCTGGTGCATCCAACTTATTGATCAGGGCGATCAGTAAGCTGTTTTGATATTCCATATGGTGCAAAATCGTTTCAATCTCTTGCTCCGCCTTAACATTAACGGCCAGGTCGTTTTCCGCCCGCGCCTGCGCATGCCGCCCCTGCACATTCTGCCCCACCATGATCAGCGGCATCAACATGATTTGGATGAGGTTGGAGATAAACAGCCAAAACACAAAGCCCATCGGCGCATCAAACTGTAGTGACGGCGGTGCCAGCAGGTTCCAGCCCAACCAAAACACCGTCCAAACCAGGATGCACAGGA
>CAISOG010000053.1 GCA_903887035.1 uncultured Holosporaceae bacterium
AGCCGATTTTTTTCTACGCATTCAACGTCTACCAGTTCAAGAAGGACACCTATCTGGCCGCCTGTTACCGCCGCAATCTAACCAGCGCGCTTTAGCCGCCTAACCCCTTTTTTTCTTCTGGCATTGTTGGGAATCATTCGTTGAGTCAATCGGATACCATTCAATCTTTCTTCAGCGCCGATGGCTGTTTGCACGGCCGTTTGGTGCAGTTGGATAGCAGCCTAAACGGCATTTTGGGCAGGCAGAGTGAGATTAGTGCGGATCCACGGGTGCATACACTGTTGGCGGAAACCCTGGTGCTGACCGCGCTGTTGGGCGGTATTTTGAAATTTGAGGGGACGTTCAGCCTGCAAACCAACAGCGATGGGGCGGTTGGCCTGTTGGTGGGCGATATGACGACACAGGGGGCGTTGCGCGGCTATGTGCGGGTCGATAAGGATCGGCTGGCCACCCTGCCCGCTGAGGCGGACAGCGCCACCCTGCTGGGGCGTGGCCATCTGGCCTTTTCGGTGCGCCAAGCCAATCGGCAGGTGCCTTATCAGGGGGTGGTGGAATTGGCGGGGGACGGCCTGCTGCCAGCAGCCCTGACCTATTTCCGTCAATCGGCGCAGTTGGAAACCCGCCTGTTGATTGCCGTATCGGGCAGCCAGGTTCCGGGCTGGCGCGGGCGCGGCCTGCTGTTGCAACGCCTGCCCGCTAACAGCAACCCGCAGGCGATTAACGACAACAGCGATGCGGCCAGCGTGGAGGACAATTGGGATCTGGCGGATGCCTGTTTTGGCACATTGGGGCAGGAGGAGTTGTTGACCTTTGCCGGCACGCCCGAAGCGTTTTTGCGGCGCCTGTTACCGTTGTCTAACTTAAGCATCGGGGGCAGTCGCTCGTTGATGGATCAATGCAGCTGTTCGCGGCAACGGGTGGCGGGCTATCTGGCGCAGATTGCCGCACAGGAGTTGCAGGAGCTGATCGAGGATCACAAGATTGCGGTGACTTGTGAATTTTGCCGCCGCACCTATGACTTTGATGAAGCCCAACTTGCGGATTTGGCCAGTTTGGAGTAGAGTTATCCTCTAGCATTCAAGGGTTGTTCAAAGGGGAAATTCCATGTCCAAAAGTTTGTCGGGTTTTGTGAAGTTGGCCGCTGCGGTAGCTGTTGTTAGCGGTCTGGTTGGCGGGCTTGGTGGCTGTGCCAACGCGCCAACCGCCCCTGTGTATGGTGAGCTAACCTTTGATGACAAGCCGCCGATTCGGCTGTTGCTGTCGAATGTGCAGGTGGTCAACAGCTATGAATTGCCCGACAACAACGGCCATATCGAAACCCGCCTGCCCGTTTCGCTGTCGCGCAGCATGGCACGATGGGCGAAGGATCGCCTGAAGCCGATTGGCGGGCAGGAGGTTGGGTCGCCCGATACCCTGGTGTTCAATATCACTGAGGCCAGCATGCGGGAAACCGCCTTGCCGCACAAAAAGGGGTTCCGCGCCGATTTTACCGATGAACAGGCCTATCGCTATGACGGCGATTTGTCGGCGGTGTTAGAAATTCGTGATGTGCATGGGGTTAAGGTTGCCAGCGCGGAGGGGCATGTTAGCCGTTCGGCCACGGTGTTGGAAAGCGCATCTTTGTTGGATAAAGAGCGGCTTTGGTATGATATGACCAAGGCGATGATGGCGGATCTGGATAAGGTGCTGGCCGACAATATGGCGCAATATATGCGGCGCTATATCAGCTATGAGTAGGGTGGGTGGCATCGGATAGCCCAGACTACCCCCCCCGCCGCGCCAAGCGGCCAAATAACAATGCACGCGCCAAGTGGCCAGAGAATAGCGCGCGCGCCAAGCGCTTTAACCGCCGCCCGCTGCCCGCCGATGATGCACCCGCCGGCGATGCATCGGATGCAACCATGACGCCGCAGGATTGGGAAAAGGCGGCGGTACGCCTGCGCCATTATGCCCTGTATTACCTGGGGCGGTTTGACAGCACCAGCGGGAAATTAAGCGAAATCTTGCTGCGTTACCTGAATCGCCACGGCCTTAACCAGCTGCGCCCCAAGGTTGCTGAATTGGTGGCGGAGATGGTGCAGGCGGGCTATATCAACGATCAACGCTTTGCCCTGCGCGCCGCGGAACGCGCCCTGAACGCGGGCAAATCGCGCCAGCAGGCCAACGCCTGGCTGTTGCAACGGCAACTGGCCGCCCCGCAGGTGCAAGAGGCGCTGGCACAGCTGTACGACACGCCGCAGCGGGTGGTGGGGGATGATTCGGATGCGGACGGTGAGGCGGAGTGGGTAGAGCCCGAATTGCTGGCCGCGCGCCGCTTTGCCGCCAAACGCAGGCTGGGCAACTATAGCGATGCCCAGGATCGGGCGCATCGCTTTGCCAAAGACTTGGCCAAAATGGCACGGGCGGGCTTTGGCTATGACCTCTGCCGACAGGTGTTGGGGTAACGTCGCCTAATCGAACAGAGGTCGTGGCTATCAGTCTGTATTGGCGCAAGCTTATTGCGCGGCGGGTGGGGCGTCCTTCATTGGTGAGTCTTTGGGGGGCATAGCCTGCATACCCTTATGATCGTTCATTTTTTGATGGCGTTCCTGCATCTCTTTCATGCGTGCCTGATGAAAGTTCTGCAACTCCTCCTTCGTCAGTTTGCCATCTTTGTTGGCATCCATTTCGTCAAATTTCTTGGCGTGATGATCCTGCCACTCGGCCTTGTTGAGGGCGCCATCACCATTGGTGTCGGCCTCCTTAAACATGCGATCATGGTGGGGTGG
>CAISOG010000054.1 GCA_903887035.1 uncultured Holosporaceae bacterium
ATGATACGGCGACCACCGAGATCTACACGTACTGACACACTCTTTCCCTACACGACGCTCTTCCGATCTATTCAAACCCTACCTATATTTCGGTGATTACAGAAATGACTAACCCCGCCCCCACCACCCGTTTTGACCCACTAGCGCTGCTACGTCCCGCCATTCGCGATTTGGTGCCGTTCAGCTCGGCGCGGGGGGAATCGGCGGGGCTGAACGCTAATAGCAGCGGCCAACCGCTGGTCTGGCTGGATGCGAACGAAAGCCCCTGGCCGCCCTATGGCGATTTTGCCGCCAGTTGTCACAGCAATCGCTATCCCGACCCGCAGCCGCAGGCGTTGCGCGAGCAGCTGGCCAAGCTGTATGGGGTTGGGGCAGATCAAATACTGATGACCAGGGGGAGTGAGGAGATTCCCGACCTGCTGATCCGCAGCTTTTGCCAATCGGGGCAAGATGGGGTGGTGCTGTGCCCGCCTACCTTTGCGATTTACCAGATTCACGCCGCCATCAACGCCTCCCCCGTGCGGATGGTGCGGCTGCGCCCCGATCATGGCTATGATTTGGATGTTGACGCGATTTTGGCGGGGTGGCAGGCGCATGAAAAACTGCTGATTATCCCCAACCCCAACGCGCCGATGGGGCATCTGATGAACAATGGCCAGCTGACCAGACTGCTGGATGGCCTTAGCCAACGGGCGATGGTGGTGATTGATGAGGCCTATCAGGAGTTTACGGGGCAACCCAGTTGGGCGGCGCGCCTGGCCGACCATCCCAATCTGATGGTGATGCGCACCCTGTCAAAATCCTATGGGCTGGCGGGGGCGCGGTTGGGGGCGTTAATCGCCGATGCCCGCCTGATTGCTAAGCTGGCCGGCGTTCTGCCAGCCTATCCGCTGTCGGCGCCGACGATTGCGGTGGCGTTGGAGGCTTTGTCGCCCGCGGGTTTAGAGCTGGCGCGGCAGCGGCGGGCGGTGTTGGTGGAACAGCGGCAACGGCTGGCGGCAGCCCTGGCGCAGGATCCCGCCGTGCTGACGGTATTTCCCAGCTGTGGCAACTTCCTGCTGCTGCACACCACCGACGCGTCGGCCTTTATGGCGCGCTGCCAAAGCGGCGGGGTTATTGCCCGCAACCGCAGTGCCGATCTGCCCAACGCGGTGCGGGTAACGGTGGGATCGCCCGAAGAAAACGACCGTTTGCTGCAGGCACTTGCCAAAACCGCCAACAGTTTTTAAACTGCCCCATTCTTTCCCCCTTCCCCCTACCGTTTGACGAGGATCAAATCATCATGAATATCATGACGGATGTTAACCAATTAAGCCTGTTGTTGATTTTTGGCAGCTGCGCCCTGGCATTGTTGTATGCCGTTTTAACCGCCCGTTCGGTGCTGGCCTCATCGCCAGGCAACAGCGCGATGCAGGAAATTGCCGCCGCGATTCAGGAGGGAGCCTCGGCCTATCTGAACCGTCAATACCGCACCATCGGCATTGTGGGTGTGGTGGTTGGCGCCATCATCTACGGCTTGTTGGGAATCTACCCGACGGTTGGTTACGTGCTGGGCGCGGTGTTATCGGGTCTGGCGGGCTATATCGGGATGAATGTGTCGGTGCGCGCCAATGTGCGCACGGCGGAGGCATCCCGCCATGGGTTGGGTGCAGGGCTTAGCATCGCCTTTCGCGCGGGTGCGATTACCGGCATGCTGGTGGTGGCCTTTTCGCTGTTGGCGGTGGCCGCCTACTACCTGTATCTGCATGACCTGCAAGGGGTGGGCACGATTGATTCACGCAAACTGGCCGAATCGCTGATCGGCCTAAGCTTTGGGGCATCCCTGATCTCCATCTTCGCCCGTTTGGGTGGTGGTATCTTTACCAAGGGCGCCGATGTTGGTGGTGATATGGTTGGTAAGATTGAGCTGAACATCCCTGAGGATGATGCACGCAACCCCGCGGCGATTGCCGACAGCGTTGGTGACAATGTTGGGGACTGTGCGGGGATGGCAGCCGACCTATTTGAAACCAATGCGGTAACAATTGTGGCGGCCATGTTGTTGGCGGGCATTTACTTTGTCAGTGACGCCCTGTTGCTGCACAAAATGATGCTGTTGCCGTTGGCGATTACCGCCGTCTGCCTGATTGCCTCACTAATCGGCACCTTTTTTGTTCGCCTGGATGGCAGCAAGAAAATCATGCGCGCCCTGTATAAGGGGTTGGCGGTGACGGGCATTTTGTCCGCGGTGGGAATCTATGTGGTTCTGGAAAAGCTGTTTGGTGCTGGCGCTTCCTTTGATATTGGTGGCCGCCTGGTAACGCTGGCTCACCTATACCAATGTTCATTGGTTGGCTTGGTGGTGACGGGGATGTTGGTTTGGGTGACCGAATACTACACCTCAACCGCGTTCCGCCCTGTTCACTCCATTGCCCAGGCCAGCAGCACGGGTCACGGCACCAACGTGATTCAGGGATTGGCCGTATCGATGGAGGCAACCGCCATGCCCGTGCTGATTATCAGCTTGGCCATTCTGGTGTCCTTTTTGAATGCCGGCATGTTTGGGATTGCGATTGCCGCGGTGACCATGTTGGCCTTGTCGGGCATGATTATCGCCCTGGATGCCTATGGCCCCGTCACCGATAACGCTGGCGGCATTGCCGAAATGTCGGGTTTGCCCAGTGAGGTGCGGGTGGTAACCGACGCCCTGGACGCGGTTGGTAACACCACCAAGGCCGTGACTAAGGGTTATGCTATCGGTTCCGCCGGCCTGGCCGCATTGGTGCTGTTTGTCGCCTATACCGAGGATTTGCGGCACTACTTCCCCAGCCTGGATGTTACCTTTGCCCTGCAAAACCCCTATGTGGTAATCGGCCTATTCCTGGGCGGTATGTTGCCCTATCTGTTCGGCGGCATGGCGATGACCGCGGTCGGGCGGGCAGGATCGGTCATCGTGATGGAAGTGCGTCGTCAGTTTCGGGAGATTCCTGGAATTATGGATCGTAAGGCGAAGCCTGACTACGCCCGTGCGGTCGATATTTTGACCAAAACGGCGATTAAAGAGATGGTTGCCCCATCCCTGCTGCCTGTGCTGTCCCCCATCCTGGTGTACATCATCATCAACCAAATTGGCGGCCAAACCGCTGCGCTGACCACGGTTGGAGCGATGCTGATGGGCACGATCGTAACGGGTCTGTTCGTGGCGATTTCGATGACCGCTGGTGGTGGTGCCTGGGACAATGCCAAAAAGTACATTGAAGAGGGTCATCATGGCGGCAAGGGTTCGGATGCCCATAAAGCGGCCGTCACCGGTGATACGGTTGGTGACCCCTATAAGGATACGGCGGGCC
>CAISOG010000055.1 GCA_903887035.1 uncultured Holosporaceae bacterium
GAGGCCGATTTGGGGCCGATTGATATTTTGATAAACAACGCGGGCATCACCCGCGACGGCTTTTTGCACAAAATGACCCCTGACCAGTGGGCGGCGGTGCTGATCACCAACCTAAACTCTTGCTTTAACATGAGCCGTCAGGTGATTGAGGGGATGCGCGCCCGCAGCTATGGCCGCATCATCAACATCGCCTCCATCAACGGCCAAAAGGGGCAGGTTGGCCAAACCAACTACGGCGCGGCCAAGGCGGGGGTTATCGGCTTTACCAAGGCCTTGGCGTTGGAATCGGCCAGCAAGGGGATTACGGTTAACGCCATTGCCCCAGGCTATATCAACACCGAAATGGTTGCCGCCGTCCAACCCGAAGTGCTGCAAAAGGTGATTGCAGCCATCCCCGCTGGTCGGTTGGGCATGGCTGAGGAATTGGCGCACGCCGTGCTGTTTCTGGTTGATGATCGTGCCGCCTTTGTCAACGGTGAAACGCTGTCAATCAACGGTGGCCAATACATGGCCTAACGCCTGTTGGTCAGTGCCCCCCACTCCACCCCCATTCTCCAATCATCTGAGGAGCCAAAGATGTCATACACCAGTGCCCAGCAGCCGCAACAGGAGGCTGGTTTTCGCACCCTGTATCATTTCCCGCTGTGCCCCTTTTCCCGCAAGGTACGGTTGGTTTTGGGCGAAAAGCGGTTGCCGGTTGGGTTAGAGGTGGAATCCTATTGGCAACGGCGCCCCGAATTTCTGGCCATCAACCCCGCTGGCCAAGTGCCGGTGATGATTGAGGCCAATGACCAACCGGTGGTGGGCAGTCAGGCGATTGTGGAGTATTTGGAGGAGTTGGAATCGACCCCCAGCCTGTTGGGGCAGACGCTGGGCGAACGCGCCGAAACCCGCCGCCTAATCAGCTGGTTTGATGAAAAATTTAACAGCGAGGTGACCAAAAATCTGCTGGGTGAGCGGATTATTAAGCGCTTTTCTGGCATGGGGGAGCCTGATTCGACCGCCATTCGCGCTGGCCGTGAAAACATTCTGTACCATCTGCACTATATCGCCTATCTGGCCGAACGGCGTAACTGGCTGGCGGGCGATCATTTCAGCGTGGCCGATTGTGCCGCCGCCGCCCATCTGTCGGTGTTGGACTATATCGGCGATGTTCCCTGGGATCGCCAATTGGCGGCCAAGGATTGGTATGTTCGGGTCAAATCACGCCCATCGTTCCGCACCCTGTTGCAAGATCGCCTGTCGGGGCTGCCGCCTGTTGCCCATTATGTTGAGCTGGATAGCTAGAGCATTTTCGCTTTGGCCGTCATACTTTAACCGTCATACCCTAGCCATGTCGGGAATGGTTTCCACCCCCACCGGATCCTGGTGGATAATAATCTCCGCCTGGGGAAACAGCTGCCGCAACGCCTCCTCCACCTGATCGCTCAGGGCGTGCGCCTGGTACAAACTTAGCTGGCCATCCATTTCCAGATGCATTTGGATAAAGCGATCCGCGCCCGCCATACGGGTTTTCAGATCGTGCAGGCTGGCCACCCCGCCATGCTGTTGCACCGTTTGCACGATTAAGGCGCGTTCGTTATCGGGCAGTTCGCGATCCATCAGCATGTCCATCGCGCTGCGGCCAATGTGCCAGGCGCTGCGCAGCAGCACCAGGGCAATGCCCAACCCCATCACCCCGTCCAACCACCACCAACCCAGCCATTCGGTCACCACAAAGGCGGCCAGCACCGCCAAATTGATCCCCAAATCGGCTTGGTAATGCAGGGAATCGGCCTTAACCGCCACCGAATGGGTTTGCTGATAGACCCACCGTTGCAACAGCACCAACCCACCGGTCAGCACGCAGGCCGCCGCCATCACCGCCATCCCCACCCCAACATGGCTAAGCGGCACAGGGTTGGTCAGCTGATGCACCGCCTGCACCGCGACCAACACGCTGGTACCGACAACAAAACCCGCCTGTGCCAGGGCGGCAATCGGCTCCGCCTTGCCATGACCAAAGCGATGCTCCTCATCGGGGGGGGCGGCGGCGGCGCGAATCGCCCAAAAGGTCACGGCGGAGGCCACCAGATCCAACAGCGAATCGGCCAAACTGGCCAACATACCAATCGAATCGGTCAGCATCCAGGTTAACAGCTTGGCCACAATCATGCTGGTTGCCACCACCAGACTGGCGATGCTGGCCAACCGCATCAGCCGTTGGCGCGCCTGTCCACGAACGGGGGGGCTATGGCGGGCGGCGCTTGCTGCTGGCGCAGAGGCCTTATGGATGTGCGGCGCGGTCATGGTGTCTTTCCTTTACGGATACAGCAGGCTGCATTGCCAGGCCGATGCCGCCTCAGCATACCCATCACGGGTGAAGACCAGGCGGTCATGCAGGCGGGCGGGCTGTTCCTGCCAAAATTCATAGGCTTGCGGGCGCAGGCGATAGCCATGCCAATGGGGGGGGCGCGGCACGGGTTGGTCGGCAAACTGCTGATCAAACTGGCTCATGCGCTGTTCCAACTCTTGTCGGCTGGACAACTGGGCGGATTGCTGGCTGGCCCAGGCGCCGATTTGGCTTTGGCGTGGCCGTCCGCGGAAATAGGCATCGGATTCTTCCTCACTGGTGGCGCTGACCACCCCCTCAATCCGAATTTGACGGCTGATTGGTTGCCGCCAGTAAAACAACAGCGCGGCATGGGGATTGGCAGCCAATTCCTGCCCCTTACGGCTGTGGCTGTTGCTGTAAAACACATAGCCGTCGGCATCATGACCACGCAGCAGCACCATGCGGGCAATCGGCCGCGCCGCCAGCTGGCGCCCTGCCGCCGCCGTGGCCAACGTTACCGCTTCGGGATGAATCGGCTCGGCCGCACTGGCCAACGCAAACCACTCTTTAAAAAGTTGGTAAGGATCGCTATGGTCGGTATGATCAGAAAACATGGTGGTTCCTCTTTTAAAAAATTGCAGCAAAAAGGTCGCTCTCTTGTCTCAACCGTATCTTAGCCTTACCAAACACACCCTACAGTCGGCAAGCATTGCCGGCCTGCTGCTGCTTAGTGCCGCGTGCAGCCCCAACATCCAACAGCGCGGCAACCCCGTTGATGCCGCAAAGCTAAGCCAGCTTGCGATTGGCACCAGCAAAAAGTTAGAGGTGCAATCCCTGTTAGGCAGCCCCACCTATGAATCGCCCTTCACCAACAACTGGTATTACGCCACCACCACCCAACGCTACAGCGCTTTTTTCCGCCCCCAAACCACTGAGGCGGCGGTGGTCAGCATCGGTTTTGACCCTGAGGGGGTGGTGACCTCTATCGACACCCAAACCCCCGAACAGGCCGACAAGGTTGAGGCAAGCAATCGTAAGATTGAAACGCTTGGGGAAAAACCCCCCATCATTCAGCAGCTGTTCGGCAATGTCGGGAAATATGTTAAGCCGAAAAATGCGAATCCATAGCTAGAGCATTTTCCATTTAGCCCGCTACAGCAGGACTCTGGCCACCCCAATCATCGCCATCAGCCATAACAAAGCGCTGGCCACCACCGCCACCAAAAAGCCTGGAATGCGTTTTTGAACGGTTGGCGACCGATAATAGCCATTTGCATAAACCAAACGCCCCCCAACCCACAGCATCCCTAATAAGGCCGCCAGCTTCGCCGAGCCGTAAAAACTGGCCAGCCATAGGGCGGGCAGAAAGAACACCAACTGTTCCAGCGTGTTTTGCTGCACCCGAAAAAACCGTTCAAAGTCGGCATTACCAGTGGTTTGCGGGGCGGGCACGTTAAAGCGCCCGCGGGCGCGGCCAACATTCAGCGTTACCAGCAGATACACCGCCAAGGCCAACAGGGTGATAAGGCTGGGATAGGCCAATTGATCCAACCATTTGTCAAGGGCGGCATTGGCGTTAAGGGCGGTAGCGGCGGCCAAATCGGCGGCGGTAGCCACCGTGTTGGTTGCGGCGCTGGTTACAGCGCTAGCGGCGGCATCGGTGGTGCTTTCGGCAATCGTCGGATCCATGCGTGGTTCCTTTCTTTGAGGGATGGTTAAGCGGTTAGCGGATTGGCGTTACGGCCGATCCAGCCGTTGTTGCAACTCGGCAATCAAAGCATCCAAACTGCCGCCATTGCGTTGAATTAGCGCCAGATATTCGTTGCGCTGGGTCACGCTCATGCTGACCCCCTCCACCACCAAGTCGATGACGCGATATTGGCCATCCGCCCCCTGGCTTAGGCGCCAATCAATCTCTACCGCTGGCTCAGCGTTACGGTTCAGCACCGTTCGCACCACACTGCCGCCCACTTGCGGCATCGGCTGGCTGCCCTGTACGGTCAGGGTTTCGCCATGATAGCCAGCAAAGCGGCGGGCATAGGTACGCACCAACACCTCACGGAACAGATCGCGAAAGGCTCCCCGTTGCGCCTCGGTCGCCACCCGCCAATAGGAACTCAGGACAAAGCGGGCAATGGTTAAATCATCGAAAGAGGATAAAAACAGCTCGCGAAAGCGCGCCTCGCGATCGGCATCGCTGATCCCCGATGCGGTTAACGAGCTAATCGCCCGCTGGCTTAGGCCGTTGACAAAATTTTCGGGCGTGTTGGGCAGGGGGGCTTTGGTGGGCGCACCAGTAGCCGCACCAGTTTTGTCGGCGCCCTTATCCGCTGGCTTATTGGTTTTTGGCGCGGGAGCAGCAACAGCCCCCCCACCACTGGCAGCAGGATCCGCCTGCGCAGAGGGGGCGCCCCCCCCGCAAACAGCCAGCAGCATCACAAGCATGACGGCCGAAAGGCGATGATGACGCTGCATGATCATGGTTTAACCCCTATGGCTTTGCCATTTTGGTTGGGATTGGTGCCTGCCCCCCGCTCCTGCTCCTCCTGCTGAAACTGTTGCCAGGCATCCGCGCCAGCATCGGTTGCGCCCTTATCGTCACCCACCAAATGCGCCCGCCGTTGCAGGTAAAAGCTTTTAAAGGTGGTATAGGGGTCAACCGAAGTTGCAAAGGTATCGTCGATAAAGCCCATATTTTGGGCGCGGAAATCAATGCCCATGGTCGCGTAACGCGCCCCCTGCCAACTCATGCGGCTTTGCTGCGGAAACAGGGTTTCTGGCACCGGATCGGCCACCATATCGACTCCCCCGCCCAGGGCATCGCGCAGATCGGACGGCCCCATCAGGGGCAGCACCAGATAGGGGCCCGTTCCCACCCCATAATGCCCCAAGGTCTGACCAAAATCGGCATCGACCTTGGTAATGCCAAAATCGCTGGCTGGGTCAAACAGTCCGCCCGCCCCCAACACCGTGTTGGTCAAGAAACGGCCAAACACATGGCCAGCATCGCTGAACCTGCCCTGCAACAGGCTGTTCACAAAATCGACGGGCGCACCCAAATTGCTGATAAAATTGCGGACACTGTCGCGCACCCCATCGGGCACCGCGGTTTGATAGCCGCGCGCCAGCGGCCGAATCACCGCAATATCCAGGCCACGATTGACGGCGAAGATGCCGCGGTTCAACCCCTCAAACGGGTCATCATCAGCAAATTCTTTGGCTACAGCCGCCGCCTGAGGCGCCGATAGGGGCTGACCATTGCGATCGGTGACCGCGCTGCCACTTTGACTGACCACCTGGCCACCATCTTTAGACTCAACTGCCGCCATCGCCTGCGTCCCAGCGGCCATCACCACCGCAACCGTCAGCCCCATCAGCATCAGGCCGCGCGCCATCGCCTGTTTGGCCGTATCCGAAAAAACCATGCCGTGTGCAATCATTTGGGAAACACCTGGGTAAGAAGGTCGCAAAGAAAAGAATAGCCGATGAAACCGACCTAAAGGAAATTTGTAAGGTTAATTCTTAAAATGCCCATGGCCAAAGCGCAAGTGCCTGTTGGCGCGCACCAAGAAAAAAACCGCCAAAATTCCTATAGTCCGTTGGTTTTAGCGTCGCCGAAGATGCCTTAACATCTGGTAAAAATTGGCCACCACCCCCGTCCAAAATGCAGAAAACCATACCATAATATTCGCCAATTATTTTTGCCCCTCTTGGCCAGCCCGCCTATTTTTTTAAGGCAGCCCGCCCGCTTTGCTGATAGCCTTGCCGACATGCTAATTGAAACCGTTTTTGCCAGCCAACTTGGCGCGCTGTTACCCACCGCCGATCCATCAACGCCACCCCGCCTGGCGATAGCGGTGTCGGGGGGGGCGGACAGCCTCGCCCTGCTACGGCTGGCTGCTGATTGGGTGCAGGCGCGGGGCGGGGTGGTGGGTGAGGCGGTTTGCGGCCTGACCGTCGATCACCGCCTGCGCCCTGAATCAACCGCTGAGGCGGCGCAGGTCAAGGCCTGGCTGGCCGCGTTGGGCATCCCCCACCACACCCTGACCTGGCAGCGCGACGATGCGACCCAACACCCTCCCACACCCCGCCCCCAGCAAGATTTGGGCGGCAATCTGCAGGCCGCCGCCCGCCAGGCGCGCTATCACCTGTTGGAGGGGTGGTGCCAGGCCAATGGCTGGCCAGTGCTGCTAACCGCCCATCAACGTGACGATGTGGCGGAGCATTTGCTGCTGCGGCTCAAGCGGGGCAGTGGGCTGTACGGCCTGGCCGCGCCCGCCGCGGTGATCGCCCGCCCCTGGGGGCATATTGTCCGCCCGCTGCTGACCACCCGCCACCAGGATTGCATCGCCTATTTGCAGGCGCACGGACAGGCGTGGATTGAGGATCCCAGCAATCAGGATGGCCGTTTTGATCGCGTTCGCATCCGCCAACTGCTGGCCGATCAGCCCGATTTGTTGCCCAGCGATCGCCTGGCGATGGCCAGCTTGCGCCTGCAAGACGCCCGCCAAGTGGTGGAACAGGCGGTGGAGCAATTTTGGGCGGCCGCCGTCACCCCAACCAGCATCACCCCAACCACCGTTAGCCCAACCAACAGCAGCCTAAGCCTTAACCACCGCGCCCTGCTGGCCAGCCTGCCTGAGGTGCGCTGGCGGGTGCTGGCACGCGCGCTGCATCACATTGGCCAAACCCCCTATCCGCCGCGTTTTGAGGATTTGCAACGGTTGTGGCAGCGGTTGGTGGTGGAACGGCGCGGGCGGGCAACTCTTAATCACTGCCTGATTAGCCTGACCATCCCCGCAACTCCTAGCCTTGCCGATTCGGTCAACTGGCTGGTGGAGCGCGAACCCCCCCGCCCTGAGTCTGCCCAAAACCGCAAGCAACAACGATCACCACAGCCATGACCAGCCCGCCACCCGAACCACAACCCCTGCCGCAACCTGTCTTTATCCTGGTGCGGCCGCAATTGCCTGAAAATGTCGGCGCGGTCGCGCGCGCCATGGCCAACATGGGCTTCAACCGCCTACGCCTGGTCAACCCCTGCCGCAATTGGGATGGCAGTGTCGCGCTGGCGGTATCGGCGGGTGCGGATAATGTGCTGATCAACGCCCGGGTTTTCGCCAGTGTTGAAGCCGCTATCGCCGACCTGGCGGTGGTCATCGCCACGACTGACCGCAACCGTTACCTCAACAAACCCTTTGCCGATTTGCCCGCCGCCGCCGTTCAAATGCATGGCCATTTGCAAAACAATACCCCGCTAGGCATCCTGTTTGGGCCAGAGCGAACGGGGCTGGAAAACGCCGACATCGCCCCCGCCAACCAGATGGTCAGCATCCCCAGCGATCCCGACTTCTCCTCCCTCAACCTGGCGCAGGCGGTGTTGGTGGTGGCCTGGCAATTGCGGCTGAACAGCCTGTCCGACCCGGCGGGCGCGGCGGCCAGTATTGGCAGCACCAGCCCCCCCGCGCCCTTAGCGCCCAAGGCCGATTTGGACTTTTTCCTGCAACGGCTGGGCGAAAAGCTGGTGGCGGCGGGCTTTATCGACAACCTTGACCTGCACCGCATCAAATGGCGCAAAATCCAAAACCTGTTCCAAAAAACCCCCTACAGCCAGGGCGAATTGTACCTGTTGCAGGGGATCTTAACCGCCCTGACCACCCCCCGCCTGCATCAGGCCGAGGGTAAGGGCAGGGGTGAAGCCAGCACCGATTCATCGCCGCCACCCGTCTTAACCAATTGACAACCACCGCCGTGGCAGATTCGATTAGGGCTGTTTAATCCACCCCCCTATCGCAATCGCCACAGAATTGGATACGCGGCATGGCTTATCACCCCTTTTTTCGCTTAGACCACTTCACCCTGCGCCCACCCAAATCGCGGGAGGAGGTTGAATTGTTGGCCTCAACAGAACCAGTGCTTTATGGGGAAGCTGGCTGGCCTACGGATATTATTGCTCAATGGTTAGAGCGTTTTGCACATGGATCACTAGTTCTATTCCAGGATGAAAAGCTGATTGGTGGATTTGGGATGTGGCCGCTGACGGCGGATGATCTGAACGCGATAGCGACCAATGGTATTGAGGAATCGGCGGTGCGCCCCGTCACCCTTAGCCAGGTGTTGAACCACGGCGGCCACCAACATTGGTATATTACGGGCATCTTTTTGCTGCCTGACCACCGCGATCATGCGGCGCGCCGAAGTTTTTCGCAGTTGATTTGCATGGCGTTGAACAACTTGGCCGACAGCGGCCTTATCCGCTTCCCTGCCCAGGTTTGCGCGGTAGGGTACAGCAGGGAGGGGCAACGATTGCTGGAGCATTTAGGGCTGCAGGTTGATCCCGCCGCCACCACCGATTGGGGGCGTTTTTACCGCCACAATATGGCCAGCCGCGACCAATTCTTCTGGCCTACCATCCGCCAAACCGGCATTGATCAGCTGATTGAACCGCTGGCTTAGAGGGTGGGTCTGTGGGGGAACACACCCAACTTTATCCCCAATACCCCGCCCAACTTGCTACGTAACCCCGCCCACTTTGCTGCGTAACCCCGCCCCCTAACCCCCTCCCGCATGGGGAGGGGGAACTTTACGACGCCACTCCCCCATTCATTCTTTGTTTTGCAAAGAATGAATGAAAACACTCCACCCTTGCGGGGGAGTCGGATCGCGCTAGCGATTCGGTGGGGGGTTGGTGGAAAGGGTCGTCATTTACACAACCGCCCCGCCCCCCTTGATTTTGCCCGCAAAATGGGGTTAGGCTTTAAAAATGATTAGCATGACGACATCCAACGGCTTAATCCGTGACCAGCTGCCCACCGCCGCCGCGACCTTATCGGCGATCTTGCCTGTTTTGACTCCCCTTTACCGATGACCATACCCCTGCAGCTACAATTGCCTGATCAAATTCTTGAAGTGGCGGGGCCGATTGACGGTTTTGCCCTGGCCAAGCAACTGGCGGTAAAGGCCTTGGCCTGGACGGTTGATGGGCAGCAGCGCGATTTGAGCTTCAGCCTGTCGACACCCGCCAACGTCGCCCTGATTACCCGCGATCAGCCTGAGGGGTTGGAGATTTTGCGCCACGATGCCGCCCATGTGTTGGCCGAGGCGGTGAAGGAACTGTTTCCCGAAACCCAGGTCACGATTGGCCCCGCGATTGAGGATGGCTTTTATTATGACTTTTACCGCGAAACCAGCTTTAGCCCCGACGACCTGCTGACCATCGAAGCACGGATGCGCGACATCGTCAAACGCGATGAAAAAATCACCCGTGAAGAATGGGATCGTGACCAGGCCGTCGCGTTTTTTCAGGAGATGGGGGAGCATTACAAGGCCGAAATCATCGCCAGCATCCCCGATGACCAGCCGATCAGCCTGTATCGCCAGGGCAAGTTTATCGACCTGTGCCGTGGCCCCCATTTGCCGTCAACCCGCCATCTGGGCACCGCCTTTAAGCTGACCAAACTGGCGGGAGCCTATTGGCGCGGCGATTCCAACAACGTCATGCTGCAACGGATTTACGGCACCGCCTGGGCGAATGAGGAGCAGTTGGCCGCCTATCTGCACCGTCTGGAGGAAGCCGAAAAACGCGACCACCGCAAGCTGGGGCGGGAGCTGGAGATTTACAGCATGGCTGATATTGTTGGCCGCGGCCTGCCCATCTGGTTGCCCGCTGGTGTCGTCCTGCGCGATGAGCTGCAATGGCTGTCGATGCAGGAAGAGCGACGGGAGGGCTATGTGAGGGTCGCCACCCCCGTGCTGGCGAAGGAGCAGTTGTATTACCAATCTGGCCACCTGCCCTATTACCAAGACGATATGTATGCGGCGATTGAGATTGAGGAGGAGCGGTACCGGCTGCGCCCCATGAATTGCCCGCACCACCACCAAGTTTTCCTGGCCAAGCCCCAATCCTATCGCGACCTACCCCTGCGGGTCAGTGAGTATGGCCATGTCTTTCGCTATGAGGCCAGCGGCGGCCTAAACGGCCTGATGCGGGTGCGCGGCATGTGCATGAACGATGCCCATCTGTACTGCCGATTTGATCAAGCCAAGGCCGAATTTTTAAAGGTGATGCATCTGCATGCCCGCTTTTACAAGCTGTTTGGTATCGACAATTTCTACATGCGTTTTTCCAAGCCCGACCTGAACAAGTTGGACAAATATGTCAATGAACCCGACAAATGGATTGCCGCCATGCAACTGCTGCAAGAAGCCATGGTGGAATCGGGACTGCCCTTTATTGAGGTGGTGGGGGAGGCGGCCTTTTATGGCCCCAAGATCGATTTTATGATCAAAAGCGTTATCGGTACCGAATACGCGATTTCCACTAATCAGTTAGACTTTCTGGCCACCGAACGCTTTAACCTGCGCTACACGGGGGAAGATGGTGGCGAGCATCCCGTCTATGTCATTCACCGTGCCCCGCTGGGCACCCATGAACGCTTTGTTGCCTTCTTAATCGAACATTACGCGGGCGCGTTCCCCACCTGGTTGGCGCCGATACAGGCGCGGGTGATTCCGATTGCCGATCGCCACAACGCCTATGCTGAACAGGTTCGCCAAACCCTGTTCGATGCGCCGATTGTGACCGGCACCGGCGGGCTGCGGGTTGATGTCGATGACTCGACCGAGCGGATGCAGAAAAAAATCCGCAACGCCCAACTGACCAAAATTCCCTATGTGCTGGTGGTTGGCGACGCGGAGGCCGCGGCAGGCACGGTGGCTGTCCGCCTGCGTGGTGGCCAAGATTTGGGCAGCATGCCCCTGGATCAGCTGTTAGCACGGTTGACGCAGGAGGTGCAAAGCCGCCAAGATGTCGCCCAAGATACCAATATTAACCAAACCATAACCCCATAACCCCAAACTTAACCCCATCATTCCTTTGTAAGAGAGAGTCTTCCTTTGCGCCCACCACGACCCGCCAACACCCCGCCCACGCCCCCCGCCAACAGCGACGGGACCAGAATTAATGAACAAATCACATCGCCTGAGGTGCGATTGATTGGCAGTGACGGCGAAAATGTCGGGGTGGTATCCACGCGCGTAGCCCTTGCCCAGGCGGATGAGGCCGGCATGGATTTGGTGGAAATCTCACCAGGGGCTGAGCCCCCCGTCTGCAAAATTCTGGACTATGGCAAATACCGCTATGAGGCGCAGAAAAAGCGGGCTGAGGCCAAGAAAAAGCAGGTGATTGTTGAGATTAAAGAAATCAAGCTGCGCCCCCGCATCGGTGATCATGATTTGCAAATCAAAATCAAAGCCATGAAGGAATTTTTGGCTGAGGGTGACAAAATTAAGGTCTCCCTGCGCTTTCGTGGCCGTGAAATGATGCACCAGGAGGTCGGGGTGGCCGTCATTACTAAGGTGCAAGATCTGTTGGCCGATGTCGCCAAGGTTGAATCGGCCAGCAAGCTGGAGGGGATGCAGCTGATCATGGTGCTAGCACCCAAATGATGATGGTGCTGGCACCGAAATAAGCCAAACCGCTCCCCCGCTGTTTGCTTGCCCCCTGCCCCTTTACCAATAGCGGTTCAGCGATGGCGCACTTAACCCTTCTTTAAGCTGGCCAGGCTAATCTTATAGTTGTTTCAATTTAGAAATATCCAGCCTGCGAAAATGTTACGAGGTCGAGAAACGGAGCGGCTAGGCGCGCCATAGCACAGCGACGGCGGGAGTGTACATAGACGTACATGAGCACCGTATCACAGAGATCGTGACATTTGCAGCACTGGAGATTTTTAAAGTGGAATGACTATAAGTCGTTGGCGGCCTTTTGGGGTCGCCTTTGAATCGCGCATAATAAGAAAGGGGCAGAAAGGGGAAAATGGCAACCACGGACGCGATCAATACGGGCGCTATTAACATTGACCCCAAAACCAATAAGGTCAGTGTTAAGAATTTGGCGGGCTTTGATAGCCAGTCGGCGGTGGATGCGTTGGCCAAGGTCAAAAAAATCCCGATTGATCGGATTCAAAGCACCATTGACACCAACACCCAAAAAATAACCGCCTATAACGATCTGCGTGCCAAGTTAAAAAGCCTGCAGGATAATGCCAGCCTGTTGTACGGCAAATTGTCTTTTGACAAATCCAACGATATCTTCCAAAGCAAATTGGCCAGCGGATCAACCACCCGTACCAGCGGCACAGCGCCCAGTTTTGACAGCATGATGGGCATTACCGCCCTCAACAGTGCGGCGGCGGGCAACCACAGCATGTCGGTCATTCAGCGGGCAACCAACAACCAAATTGCAGCGACCAACCGCACCAGCAGCACGACAGCGTTGGGCTATACCGGCAGTTTTGCTGTCAATGGTGCAGCCATCAGCGTTGCCGCCAACGACACCTTGAACTCCATCCGCGATAAGATAAACGGGGTTAACACCGGCACCAACGCCACTGGCGTTACCGCCAGCATTGTCAACATTACCCCTGGGGTGTTTACCCTAGTCCTAAGCTCGGACAAAACCGGGGTGGCCAACACCATCAAAATGACCGACGGCGATGGCGTGCTGCAAAATCTGGGTCTGGCGACCAGCATCAACGGCACCATGGTGGCCAAACGCACCCTAAGCCAAGCTCAAGACGCCCAATTTACCCTGGACAATTACAGCACCACCGTCGATGCCTCCCCCGGCAACACCACCGTGACAGGGCTTCAGCCGTTGTATTCCCGCACCGTAACAGGCCTAACCCAAACCCTGGGCAGCGCCCTTAGCGGCTTCAGCTTTCCCAGTGGCACCGAAAGCCTAACCATCAACAAATACGCCAGCGATGGGGTAACATTGCAGGGCAGCAGCAGTATCAGTGTCAATGCCGACATGACGGTGGGGCAATTTTTGGATGCGGTAAACAGCACCACTGCCACCACCAACACCCAGGCAACGTTGGAGGGGGGGCGGATCAAATTCAGCGCCAAGGATCCATCCCAAAACAATCAAATTGTGCTGCAGGGGCAGGATAACTTGCTGTCCGACGGGCTGAACCTGGGTCAAACGGCAGTAACCAGCAACATCCTTAGCCGATCCAGCAACACCATCAATGATTTGCTGCCCGGCTTAACCCTGGATTTAAGATCGGCGGATGCGCAAACCACCATCAATTTTACGGTTGGGCAGGATACCGCATCGATTAAAAGCGCCATCGTCAATTACGCCACCGCCTATAACGATCTGCGGGAATTTATTAACAAACAAACCTTAACCGATCCGAACACGGGTGGACGGCTTGCCCCCACCAAAGATGCCAATGGCGAAGACATTCCCGGAACCGGCAGTGGCCCTCTGTACAGCGAAATAGGCTTCAGCACGATGCGCAGCAGTATAACGGGGTTGATTACCAGTGCCACCGCGGGGGTTTCCAAGGACTTTGCGGTGTTAAGCCAAATTGGATTTTCCCGCGTCCAAAGTGGTACAGGGGTTGACCCGCTGACGGTTGGCAAGCTGACCCTGGATAATGCCAAATTGGATTCCGCCCTGGCCACCAATTTGGATGATATTCGCAAGCTGTTCAGCTTTAACCTGACCGCCAGCAACCAATCGTTCCAGGCCATCAACTTTGACGCCAAAACCATGTCGGGATCGGGCAGCGTTGCGATTAACTACAGCGTCGATGCCACGGGTAAGGTCACCGCCGATATTGGTGGCGATACCACCGCCATCCAATTGACCACCAACAACACCTTTAAGGTGGTCAAGGGGTCGGCCAAGGGGTTGGAATTTATCTATAACGGGGTCGCCAACACCAGCGGCAGCTTCACCGCTAGCTACACCGCTGGTTTGGCCACCAAAATGAATACCCAGATAAACAAATATCTGGAACAGACAACCGGCACCCTGGATTCCTCGATCAACACCCTGTCCAGCGGCAACAGCTCTAGCCAAAAAAGCATTGATAACATGAATCGCGCCCTGGACAGTTTTCGTGAATCGCAATTGCAACGGTCCCAGGCGTTAGAGGCCGCCTTAGCGCAAGCGCAAAGCACCCGCACCAACATCACCAACGCCTTCTTTAAATCCAGCAATTAGGGGGGCTGATGGTCGGTTAGCCATGATCCTTAAGGATATGCCCCGCCAGATACAGCGATCCCGCCACCACCACCGTCGCTGGCTCTGGCGTGGTTGGGGCATCTGAATCCTGAACCCCTGCCATTCCTGCGGCCTTCCCCTCGGCCAACAATTGAACGGCCTGGGGCAAATCCTCAGCCTGCTGCATGTTTCCCGCAAACCCCAACTGGCTGGCCAGCTGTAACAATTGCGCGGGCGGCACCTGCTGATCCTCAAACCCTGGCATCGGAATGGCGATCAGGGCGTCAGCATGGGGCAACAACAGCCTTAACAGCGCGCTGGGATCCTTACGCGCCAACACCCCCATCACCAGATATCGGGGGTGGCGCCATTGTTGCAATTGCGCCGCCAGCGCCGCCGCCCCATGCGGGTTATGCGCCCCATCCAAATACAACCGCCAGCCTGCTGGCAGCGCGCGCACGCCCGCCCCATGATGCAGGGGTTGCAGGCGGGCTGGCCACCGTACCTGGGTTAAGCCCTGCGCCATAGCCTGAGGGGATAGCGGCAGATCCCTTAACAGCTGCACCGCGGTCAGTGCCGCCCCCGCATTTTGTGCCTGATGCATGCCCACCAGTGCTGGCGCGGGCAGCTGCTGCCAGTCACCTGTCACACCCTGGTAGTGTAAGCCGCCTGTATCCATACCCCCCGCCGCCGTGGCAGGTTGCAATTGCGCCTGCCAATCCCGCCCCTGCATCAACACGGGCGCTTGCAAGGCTTCTGCCCGTGCCAGAATCACCGCCGCCGCCTCCTCAGCCTGCGCCGCCAGCACCAGTGGCACCCCAGCCTTCAGGATGCCCGCCTTCTCCCCCGCTATCGCCGCCAGGGTGTCGCCCAAATATTCCTGATGATCCCTATCAACGGGGGTAATGACGGTGACGGCTGGCCTTGCCACCACATTGGTGGCGTCAAACCGCCCGCCCAGCCCTGTTTCCAACACCACCGCATCATGGGGGGTCTCGGCAAAGGCCAACAGGGCGGCGGCGGTCGTCACCTCAAAAAAAGTGATGGGATCATCGCCATTAACCGCGATAATTCGTTGCAGCAGGCTGGCCAGCACGCCCTCAGCAATATCGACGCCGTTCAGATTGATCCGCTCATGAAACCGCACCAGGTGGGGTGAGGTGTAGCGGTGCACGCGATAACCCCCCGCCTGCAACAGGGCGGCGATCATGGCCACGGTTGACCCCTTACCATTGGTACCCGCCACATGCACCACATTGCGCAGGTGGTTTTGCGGGTTGCCCAGCTTGGCCAACAACCGCTCCATCCGCCCTAGGGACAAATCAATCAGCTTAGGGAACAACCGATGCAGATCGGCCAACAACCTGTCGCTGGCGGGGGGGCTATCCATAGGTTCAGACAAGGCGGGCACCCTAAATCGGCTGAAGACCGCGGGCGATGGCGGCCACCCCCGTCCGCGACACCTCACTAAGGCCTAGGGGGCGCATCAAATCCAAAAAGGCATCCAGCTTATCGGGTGCCCCCGTCATTTCGAACACAAAGGATTCGGTGGTGCTGTCAACCAAACGCGCCCGAAACAAATCGGCAATCCGCAAAGCCTCCACCCGCTTATCCCCCACGCCCAACACCTTAACCAACGCCAATTCGCGCTCGACATGCCGTCCCAAATCGTCAAGATCCAAAACCATATGAACGGGAATCAGGCGACCCAGCTGCGCCTTAACCTGCGCCAGAATGGCCAGCGTGCCACGGGTCACGATATTGATCCGCGACAGATTGTCAGCCTCGCTGACCCGCGCCACATTTAGGCTTTCGATGTTAAAACCGCGTGCGGAAAACAGGCCGACCACCCGCGCCAGCACCCCTGGTTCATTGTCCACCAACACCGAAAACACGCGGCGAAATTCTTCACCTTGACGAGTCAACATGATTCCCTCTTTCCTCCCTAAGAAGTACCGCAAAGCGGGTCTTTGTCTATAGGGTTTCCAGCATAAACAACCAACTTGCGGATACCAAGGTTTTTTGCCGCTAATCATTTTGTTTTGGCAACATTCTGCGATAACTTAGGGGTGGGCGGTGTTTACCCCCTGTTGCCACCGCCGCTCTTACAAACATTAAGGAATCCGCCTTGCCACCGTCATCTGCCGCCACCCGAACTCCTAAGATTGCCATTATCGGCGCGGGCATCACCGGGCTTTCCCTGGCCTGGCTGTTGCGGGATCGCTATGACGTTACGCTGTTTGAGGCCGCCAACTATGCGGGGGGGCATGCCAACACGGTTGATCTGCCCCTGCCATCCTCGGCGCAAGCCGTTGGCCAAGCTGCATCAACCTTGCCCGTCGATACCGGCTTTATCGTTTACAACCAACGCACCTATCCCAACCTCACCGCCCTGTTCAACCAGTTGCAGGTACCGACCCAGGCCAGCGATATGTCCTTTGCGGTATCGTTGCAGGACAACATCAATCCCCGCCGCGGCCTGGAGTATAGCAGTCACCCGCGGGCGCTGTTGGGGCAATGGCGCAATTGGTGCCAGCCGGGCTATGCGGGCATGTTGCGTGATTTGTTGCGCCTGTATCGCCTGGCGCCCCAAGATGCCAGCGATCCCCGCTTTGCTGAGATGACGTTGGGCGCGTATGTGGCGGCGCGCGGCTTTGGCCAGCGGTTGTTGACCGACCATCTGATTCCGATGACCGCCGCCATCTGGTCGATGCCAGCGGCCAGCACCCTGGATTTCCCGCTGCCCAGCTTTATGCGCTTTTGCCTGAACCACGGCCTGCTGCAACTGCGGGATCGGCCAGCTTGGCGGACGGTAACGGGGGGCAGCCGCAATTATGTGCAGCGGCTGTTGGCGGATTGCCCCCGCCTGAATCTTCGCCTAAATCAACCGGTGCAGCGGGTGATGCGGCTGGAGCAGGGAGTGCAAATCATGACCGAATCGGGCCCAGAATTGTTTGATCAGGTGGTGTTTGCCGTGCATGGGGCGCAGATTTTGCCGCTGCTAACCAATCCCAGCGGGCGGGAACAGGCGGTGTTGTCGGCCTTTCGCACCCAGGCCAATCAGGCCATTTTGCACCATGACGCACGGCTGATGCCCCGTCGCCGCCTGGCCTGGGCAGCTTGGAACGTGCTGGCACCCTATCAAAAACAGCCGACCCCCCCCAACACCGATACCGCCGAGGGGGTTTGCGTCACCTATTGGATGAACCGTTTGCAGAATCTGGCCACCCCCGCGAACATGCCACCCGTACTGGTCACCCTGAACCCGGTTGTGCCGCCCAGGGCAGAATTGGTGCGCGGGCAATGGTGCTATCATCACCCGATTATGGATAGGGCGGCGATCGCGGCGCAGGCGATGTTGCCGACGATTCAGGGGGTGGATCGCCTGTGGTTTGGTGGGGCATGGGCGGGCTATGGCTTTCATGAGGATGGGTTGAACGCTGCCCTGGCTATCGCCAACCAATTGGGGGTGACCGCGCCTTGGCAGGCTGAAAACCGTTGATGGCCAACCCCACGCCCGCCACCACCCCAAACCCTGCCCAAAAAACGGCGCAGCAGCCCTGGTGGAGCCAACCAAGCCTGTTAAGCGGGTGGGTCATGCATCAACGCCACCATCCCTTTCGCCACCGCCTGCGTTATCCGCTGTTTTACCTGTTGCATGATCTGGATCAATTGGCGGCCAAGCCCTATCGCCTACGCTGGCTAAAACAACAGGCCTTTGCCCCCTTTGGCTTTTATCCCAGCGATCATGGTTCCACCACCGACCGTCACGATTGCGCCAGCCTGGCCGCCTGGGTACGGCAAATAGCGGTGGAGCAGCAGATTGCCACCCCGATTGCCCGTGTCACCCTGTTGGCCTTTCCGCGCGTGTTGGGCTATGTGTTCAACCCGCTGTCGCTGTATTTTCTGCAGGATGCGGATGGACGGCTGATTGCCTTGCTGTATGAGGTGCGCAACACCTTTGGCCAGATGCATCACTACCTGGCCGCCATCGACCCACAGAGTTCAGCTGGTTCAGGCGGCACCGCCCGCCATCGCAGCAACAAGCTGTTTTACGTATCGCCCTTTATTCAGATGGATGCCCGCTATGAATTTCGCGTGCGATGGCAAACCGACCAATTCAGCCTGTTAATTCAGGAATATCAGGGGCATGAGGCGTCATCCACCGCCGCCGCTTCCCCTACTTCTGCTTCCCCTGCCGACCGCACTACCGACCACCCGCGCCACCTGCTGACCGCGCTGCTAAAGCTGCAACAGCCACAACCCCTGACCAACCGTTGCTTGCGCCGCGCCTTTTTCCGCTGGCCGCTGCTGACCCTGCAAGTTTGGCTAGCCATTCACTGGCATGGTCTGTTATTATGGGTGCGTGGGGCGGGCTTTAAGCGCCGACCGCCCCATCAGGAAGGTCATGTTGACCGTTGTGTGACCGCCATAGATTAATTGTTGCGCCCCCGAATCATCCATCATCCACCACCAACCTTGCTATGATTGTGACCATGATCCATCTGCCCCCCGATCAGCTTGCCAGCCAAAACCAACCCGATCTTGCCAGCCTTGGCGATCATGGCGCCCTGGTCAGTTTTCAGCACGCCTCCACCCGCCAGCAGAAGATTGCCAACGACAACCGTCGGTTGCGCTCAACCGGCTATCGCCCCGCCAATTGGTGGCAACGGCGCCTGCTGGCCGCGCTGACCCCCCTGGCCGCGGGTCAATTGCGGTTAATCTTTCCGCATGGGGAATCGGCGCTGTTGATCGGCACCTCCAGCCATCAGCAGGATTCGCAACAACGTGCTGATTCCCTATCGGCTCAGCTGCATTTCCACAATTGGCGGCCGATTCGCCGCCTGATGTTGGAGGGGGCGGTTGGCTTTTTGGAATCTTACGGCGATGGCGATTGGTCATCGCCCGACATCACCGCCCTGTTGCGCTTGGCCTCTGAAAACCGCCAGGCTTGGTCACA
>CAISOG010000056.1 GCA_903887035.1 uncultured Holosporaceae bacterium
CGCCACCCAGGCGCAACGCCAAACCGGATCGGTGTTTAAGCCCTTTGTTTATCTGGCCGCGATGGAGGAAGGCTTTACCCCCTCAACCATCCTGATGGATGAGCCTATCAGCTTGAATTTGGGACGCGGGCTGGGAACCTGGAACCCGAAAAACTACAAAAACGAATATCTGGGGGCGACCCCGCTACGGGTTGGGTTGGAAAAGTCGCGCAACCTGATGACCATCCGCCTGGCCATGATGGTGGGGATGGATCACATTGCCCGCGTTGCCCGTGATTTTGGCCTGGTCAACAACATGCCCAAACAATTGGCGATGGCGCTGGGCGCTGGTGAAACCACCTTGCTACAGATGACGTCGGGATTTGGCATGTTGGTTAATGGCGGCAAAAAGGTGGTGCCCACCCTGATTGATCGGGTGCAAGATCGCCGTGGCCGCACCCTGTATCGCCATGATATGCGCGATTGTACCGGCTGTGAAAGCAACGATTGGAATGGCAAAACCCCGCCGCCCGATTTGCCCGACATCCGTGAGCAGGTTACCGACCCCGCCAGCGCCTATCAGGTGGTCAGCATGTTGCAGGGGGTGGTTGAGCGCGGCACCGCCACGGCGGTTAAGGCGGTTGGTAAACCCCTGGCGGGCAAGACGGGTACCACCAACGACAGCAAAGATGTCTGGTTTATTGGCTTTTCCCCCGACCTGGCGGTGGGCGCCTATATTGGCTATGACGAGCCCAAAACCCTGGGCGAAAAAGAAACGGGGGGCAGCATGGTTGCCCCCATCTTCCGCGATTTTATGATGGAAGCGCTTAAGGATAAATCGGCGACGCCATTTCGGGTGCCGCCTGGCGTGCGGTTGGTTAAGGTCAATGCCCGCACAGGCCGCCTGGCCGAGCCTGGCGATCATGACGTGATTTTTGATGCGTTTAAGCCAGGGACTGAGCCTGATGAATCGGGCCCCAAACCTGCCCCCAACAAGTCTGAAGATCGGCTGAACAGCGGCGCCGACAGCGGCAGCCTGAATCAATTTGGCGCGACGGAGGATGATACCACTGGCGAAGATCAGGCAGGGGCGCCAGCGGGCGGTGAAGACGGCGGTGGCAATGCTGGTATGCCACCTGCTGGCACAAATACAGCCCCCATACCCAATGGGACGGATGGTCGGGGTTTTGATGGCCGCACCATGGACAACACCGATAGCCGCCTGCCCGCGGATCAGATTCCGACTGGCGGCCGTCGCGTCAATCCTGCCCCCACACCCGATAGCGGCGGCGCCCCATCCAGCCCGCGCGGATTGTATTAGGCGCCTGGCATTGTTAACTTGTGTAATCCTTTAATAATATGAGACTAAACCGATGATTTTTCTGCACCCACCCCGCCCCAATAAATGGCCAGGTTTAGCGGCAATACTAAGACCGCTTATGGTTGCACTTATGCTTTCCATTGGCCTGGCATCAGGATCCCAAGCTGCGAATGCTACGGCAACGGCCAACCCCAACACTTCTCCCAACAATTTGCCCCCCGCCCCCATCAGCCAGAATAATAGTCGATTGGGGCAATCCACCTATGATTGGTTTTTGGTAAAGCTTTACACCGCTGAGCTGTGGGCACCGACACCTGTGCAATCCATGGATCAGCTGTGGCAAACCCCCTTTGCCCTAAGCCTGACCTATGACATCCGCATCAAACCCGCCAAATTGGCGCAGGTGACCTTGGAGCAGATGGAACATCAGGCACCCGTTGCCCCCGATGTGGCGGAGCGGTGGGTGCAGCAGCTGACCCAGCTGTATCCGCCGATTGCCAAGGGAACCACCCTGATTGGGCTGTATAACCCGGCTGGCCGCATGGCGTTGTATTGCGATGGCAAGCTGTTGGGGGAAATACAAGACAGCGATTTTTCCAAGAGATTTTTCCAGATTTGGTTGGATGCGCGCAGCAGTTATCCCAAAAACCGCCTGCAACTGTTGGGTTGGAAAGGCGGCGTTGACCGCAATATCCTTTCCCAATCGGATCAGCCCGACGGCCAAAGCGAATAGCCCTCTGCCAATCCTTAAGCTGCTGGCGACATTGGCACGCCCGCCGAGGACAGCTCTTGGACAACCGCGCCCAGCACCAACCGCACCTCCTGCAGCTCGGCTGATTTTTTGGCAAATTCCTCAGGGGCATTCAGGCGGAACCCTTCATTGCTCAGCTCCCGTTCCAGCTTTTGCAGGCGGGCGCTGTACAACGCCTGATCCCGTTGCAGGCTGGCGATAATTTTGGCGCGGTTTTCGGGGCTAATTTTATCATCCCGTTCAGCCTGATTAGCGTTCATGCTGACCACCACATAGCCCAGGCCGTCATGGGTGGTGCTGGCATGGGATCCGCCCATCCAGGCCGCCAAACGGCTTAGGGTGGGGCGATAGGCGGCAAAGTGATCATGCACCGTCAACTGTTTGGCATCCACCTGCGACTGCGGGAAGGCCAGCACAAAAATTTCGTCCTTACCCAGCTTGTCCGCCGCAATTTTTTCGCGGGCGCGGGCGGTGATGGTGAACAGCATGGTGGCCACGTCTGCCAATTCCTGATTCACCGCAATGCCGTCCAGGCTTGGCCAGAGCTGCTGACACAACAGATCGCCCGAACCGCTCAGCTGTTGCCACAAATCCTGGGTGATAAAGGGGGCAATCGGCTCTAATAGGCGCAGGGTGGTGGCCAGCACAAAGCGGGTGACCGCCTGCGTTTCCTGCTTGGCCGCCTGATCACTGGCCTGATCGCTTTGCAACCATTGCTTGGCAAACTCCAGATACCAATCGCACAGATCGTTCCAAACAAAGTGGTACAGCACATCCGCCGCCCGATCAAAACGATAGGCCGACAGCGCGTCACCCACCGCAACGGCGCAATCGCCCAGCTTGGCCAGCAACCAATGGCTAATCTCCAGCTTGGGGTCGGCGGGCGCGACGGCGGGCGCGGCAATCACCCCCCCCTGCCCCCAACAGCCG
>CAISOG010000057.1 GCA_903887035.1 uncultured Holosporaceae bacterium
CCAAGGATTGCAAGGGGGGGGGCAGGGTGGCGGCCAAATCCCTTAGGTCGGTGGGATTGTTTGGAACAGGCGGTTCGGGATGACGCTGGCCAATCCACCAGCTGACCAGCCCGCCACAAATGACCAGGCCAATCACAAAATCGCGCACCCATGTTAGCCAGCGGCGCCGCCCCTGCGTTTGCGCCTGCGCTTGCTGCCGCCCTGCTTGCCGCTTATCCAGGCCGCGTCCCTGTTGCGTGCGCAGGCTTGCCCCCTTAGCGGGCAAGATTTTGGCCGCTAATCTGTTTGGGCGTGATCGACCAGCCATTGCATCAAATCCTGAAAACTGATGCCGCGATAGGCGGCAATTTCTGGTACCAAAGACAGGGGGGTCATGCCCGGCTGGCTGTTAAGCTCTAACAGCGCCAGCTGGCCAGGTTCCCCCCTATTGTTAACGCTGGTATCGTCATAGCGAAAATCGCTGCGGCTGATGCCACGGCAACCCAGGGTACGGTGGGCGGCCAGGGCGGCGGCCATCGCCTGTTCAGCGATAGCGGGTGGGATGGGGGCTGGCATAGAATGGTCGGATACGCCCGCGGTGTATTTGGCGTTGTAGTCGTAAAAGACGGCTTTCGGCCTTAGCTCTATCACGCCCAATGCCTGATCCCCCATCACCGCCACCGACAGCTCACGCCCAGGCACATAGACTTCGGCCATGATGGGGGCATCGGGCGGCCAATCCGCCCCCATCAGCTCCACCAGATTCTGGTTGTCGCCAACCTTAACAATATGCACCCCCACGCTGGATCCCTCATTGGTGGGTTTCAACACAAACGGGCGGGGCAGGGGGTCGCCCGCCGCCAACTCCGCCAGGGTGACAACTTTGCTTGCGACGCATGGCAACCCCGCCGCCCGAAACATGTCAATCGCGCTGGGTTTGTCCATCGCCAGGGCAGAGGCCAACACGCCCGAATGGGTATAGGGGATGGCCAGCATGTTCAACAATCCCTGCACACAACCATCTTCCCCAAATCGACCGTGCAGCGCGTTGAATACCACGTTGGGTTTCAGGGTGGTTAGCTGATCAACCAGCGCAGCAATGTCGCGGGTAACGTCGATGCGCGTCACCTTATGCCCCAAACCCTCCAACGCCGTGGCGCAGCCTGCCCCCGTCGTTAACGACACCTCCCGCTCGGCCGAAAAGCCGCCGTACAGCAGGGCGATATTCTGGTGGCGGCGAACAGGTGGGGAAAGGGTTATTGGGCGCATGAACAGCACAGAAAGGTATTGGAAAAAGTCGCCTAAGACTGCCAGGTTACGCCGCCTAGTGCAAGCGTCGCTGGCACCGCCAGCAATAGGCATAGCCCGCCAGGGGAATCGCCGCCATCGCCAACAAGGCGGGCAGGGTTTGATTGTCAAACAGCCATCCAATGCCCGCAATCGTCAACACCCCGCCTGACATCATGAACAGGCTGTAGAGGGCTGAGGCTACGCCCGCGCAGTGGGGAAAGGGGCGCACCACCCCCGCCCCCGCGATGGGCAGCAAAAAGCCGTTGCCCGCCATATAACTGCTGCCCAACAAGACCATCAGCCAGGGGGTCAGGGTTTGCGACACATAGCCCACCACCAACAGCCCAGTGGTCAGCACGATAATGGTCATACCAATGCGCAGCATCAGATAGGGCGGCTTGGTTTTGCCAAACTCCGACACCAAATTGCCGACAAAATAGCCCAGCGGCAGCAGCATGGCGTAATAGCCGTATTGGGAGGGCGGGATGGTGAATTGCTGTAGCCAAAAGGGCAGGTGGCTGGTAAAGGCCAGGGCGCCGCCGATACCCGCACTGCTGAGCAGGGCATAGCCACGCGCCTGACGATGGCGGATAACGCTGTTAATCAGCGCCCATTGCTGGCGCCAACCCACCCGTTGCCGATGCTCCACCGCCAGGGTTTCGGGCAAAAACAGCATAATCAGCACACCCAACGCAAACGCCAGGCCAGCATGCAGCCAGAAACATCCTGGCCAGCCGTACCAGGCCACAAACTTCCCGCCGACCAGTGCGGCAACACTGGATCCGACCGCCGCCGTGATACCGCCCAGCGCCATATAGCGGGTAAGGGCGGCACCATCATAAACATCGCGGCCAATCGCCCGACTGATGCCAACGCAGGCGCCGCCGAGCCCTTGGAAAAAACGGCACAGCACGAGCCATTCGGCACTGGTGGCCGTCATGGCCAACAGGGAAAACAGCAGGAAAATGCCAAAGCCAACCAATAGCGGGATTTTGCGCCCCCAACGGTCGGCGGCCATGCCATAGAACAGGGGGCCAATGCCAAACCCCAATAGCGAGCTGGCCAACCCCGCCTGCGCCTGGGTGGTGGTAATCTGAAAAAATTCGGCAATCGCCGGCATGGCGGGGATAAAGGAATCGTTGCTGAAAATTCCAATCATGCCGATACAGACCGCCAACAACACAATCGGTGCGGGCAGGGGGGGATGGTTGGGCATGCGGCGCCTTAGGATAAGGTTTTGAGTTGGCAATTGACTGCGGCGGCCAGAAAGAATTTGGCGGGTCAGCTGGGCATCTTAAGACAGGGTAGTAGCCAGCTTGCGACCCAAGCCGAAGCATTCTTCACCAACACTGGCGGAGCCAACCCCCCCCATTACCCATGTTTGCGGCTTACGATCATTTGCTTAATCTGCCCAATCGCCTTGGCGGGGTTTAGACCCTTAGGGCAGGTTTTGGTGCAGTTCATGATGGTGTGACAACGGTACAGCTTAAAGGGATCCTCCAGCTCATCCAACCGCTCACTGGTGGCCTCATCACGGCTGTCGGCCAACCACCGATAAGCCTGCAACAGCACGGCCGGGCCCAAATATTTGTCGCCATTCCACCAATAGCTGGGGCAGGAGGTGGTGCAGCAAAAGCACAGAACGCATTCCCACAGCCCATCCAGCTCCGCCCGCTGCTCATGGCTTTGCAGCCGTTCTTTGCCAGCGGGGGCAGGGGTGCGGCTTTGCAGCCAGGGCTTGATGGAGGCGTATTGTTTGTAAGCGACGGTCAGATCGGGCACCAAATCCTTAACCACCGGCATGTGGGGCAGGGGGTAAACCTTAACCACATCGCCCTTAACGTCATCAATCGCCTTGGTGCAGGCCAGGGTGTTGGTGCCGTCAATGTTCATGGCGCAACTGCCACAAACCCCCTCCCGACAGCTGCGCCGAAAGGTCAGGGTGGTATCAATCTCCCCCTTAATTTTGATTAGCCCGTCCAACACCATGGGGCCACAGCTGTCCAAATCGACCTCATAGGTGTCAATCTTTGGCGTAACCTCAGGCGTGTCAGGGTTCCAGCGATAGACCTGAAACTTTTTAATCCGCTTTGCCCCCGCGGGCGCAGCAAAAAGCTTGCCCTTCGTGACTTTGGAATTGGCGGGTAGGGAGAATTGTACCATGGCGATTCCTATTGTGTTGCGGCTGTAATAGGTTGAAGTTCAATCATCTTGTTATTTTTCCACTGATACCAACTTAATGGTGGATTAACGCGATCCCCTTTGGCATCAAAAGATATCTTGCCATACAGGCTATCAAATTCACGGGCGCGCAAAGATTTTGCCAATTTGTTTTTGTCGCCACTACCAGCATCTTGGATTGCAGAAGCAAATATCTTGACAGACATGTACGCCATCTTAGCGAAAATGTCATCCTCTAATTGTTCTTTAGCTAAGGCTTGGCGCACGCGATCCGAATCATCAGTTTTAGAAGGTTTGCTATAGGCAATGAAAAAACTGTTTTTAACATTTCCTGAAATCTGATTGTATTCAGGGGATGCCATGGTATCAAATCCTACTATAGGCATTGTGATTCCACTGTTGTTTAATTGTTTTGTGATAATTCCAGCTTCAATCATAAAACAGGAACAAATAACAACATCGGGTCTAATTAATGAAATCTTGCTGGCTAGAGGCATATAATCTTTTTCTCCGCCTTTGTAATATTCTATCTGCACTTTTTTTTCAGGATATTTTTCGTATCTTTCTTTGAATGAATCCGCGACTTGTTTTGTAATGTTAAGCTGATCGCTTAAAATTAAGACAGATTTCGCCTTGAATTTATCCTCTACGGCTTCCTTGCATGAAATGCGGAACGAAATTTTGTAACCCATCGGTACATATTTCTCCACAATGTTATCGATGTACGACCAGTCGAATTTCCCTTCTTCC
>CAISOG010000058.1 GCA_903887035.1 uncultured Holosporaceae bacterium
CGTGACATTTGCAGCACTGTAGATTTTTAAAGTGGAATGACTATATGGCCACCGCCGCCAGCGTTTGCCTTTGTTGCTCAACCGTTGCGTTGCACAGCAGCACGGCGTCGCAGCCAGCCTGCAAAGCCTGATTCGACAGGGCGCCGTAATCGCCCTTCAGCGCCCCCATCTGCACATCATCCGACAGCAGCAGGCCGTGAAAGCCCAGACTGCCCCGCACGATTTGCTGAACCACTGTGGGCGACAGGGTAGCGGGCAGGGCGGAATCCACCGCGTTCAGCACCACATGGGCGGTCATCGCCCAAATTTTGTCTCCAAAATGGGCGCTTAAGGCCTTAAAGGGCACAAAATCGGTTTGATCCAGCTCCGCCAGGCTGGCCTGAATCACGGGCAGATCCAGGTGACTGTCAACATTGGCGCGCCCATGACCAGGCAAATGTTTGATAATCGGCGTTATGCCCCCCGCCAACAGCGATTCGGCATAGGCGGTGCCCAGCAATGTTACCACCGCGGGATCCTGGCTAAAGGCGCGATCACCGATAATCGGGTCGGCGCCATCAATCGGCACATCCAACAGCGGGGCGCAATTGACCGAAATCCCCAGCTCTTGCAACATGGCGGCTTGCTGGCTGGCCAAGGCCTTGACCGCCGCAATCGCCCCATCAATATCGCCCGATGCGTAACGCACACCAAAGCTGGCCATCGCGGGCTGATCTGGCCAATGCGGTGGGGTAAGACGGCGAACCCGACCGCCCTCCTGATCTATCAAAATCGGCGCATCGGCACGCCCAACCGACTGGCGCAAATCGTGGCACAGCTGTTTGACCTGAGCGGGATTATCGCAATGGCGGGCAAACAAAATAAAGCCCCATGGCTGTTGCTGTCCATACAGCCGCGCCTCCTCCATCGTCAGTGATGCACCACTGCTGGGCCCCACAATAAGCGGCCTTACCCCAGCGGGGATGATGGGGGCGGCGTTGGTCAGGCTATCCCGCACCCTGCCCTACTCCTTAACGCCAGACAGATCCACGATGCTGCAGGCTTGTTTGCTGGTTTTCAGCGATTGGCAGACTTGGTTGGCGGTGGCGCGGTCGGGCATAGGCCCCGCCAGCACCCGATAGCGATAAACGCCCGCCGGCTTATCCAACGGCCGCACATCCAGCGCATATTCCCGCAGATTCATAAATTTACCCTGTAGCCTCTGCCATTCGGCCTGGGCATCCTCCTGGCTACGCACCGCCGCCAGCTGAAGGCGCAGAGGTTGCCGCACCACCCCCTTGCTATCGGGCAACCCGAAGGTTGAACCCGTCTTGCCCGCGCTATCCTTAGCATTGCTAGCGGTTGGCGCAGATTTTGCCTTACCCTGGTCTTGCGTTTTCTCTTGCGGCTTGTCCTGAGGTTTTTGTGGGGCAGCCGTGCCATTCTGATTGGTGGTTTTGGCAGCTGCAGAGGCACCCGAAGCCGAGGCCGCAGTCGTAGTCGTCGCGACCGCTTGGGCGGCTGAGGATGCAGGGGACGATGATTGACCAACGGGATTGATGGTTGGCGGCACGGGATTGGCCACCACCCCTGATGGAGTGGATGGTGCCAAAGCGGTAGGAGCTGTCGCAGCTGATGGGGCAGTCGTGGTAGCGGCCGCGCCTCCATTAGCAGCAGCAGCAGCATTCGCGCCGCCATTAACACTGGTAGCTGCAGCACCCGCATTTGAACGATCACCACCATTGCCGGCTGGCGCAGCGGCAGGCTGTTGCATTTGTTCGGCCACCTTAACGGGCGCTTCGACGGGGGATGCAACCGTTGCCTCAGCCTCTGGCTTACGCCCCAACAATTCCTGATAGATCAGGGCATCTTGGTTGGGAACCTCCATCCCGCCAGGGTCGCTGGGCTTAACCCGAACGGGGCTGGATTCGGCCGCAATCAATGGCAAGGCCGATGGATCCACCGCCGTGGCGTTGCCGCCTAACAACTGATAGCCGCCATAGCCCAGCCCCAGAAGAGCCAACATCATGATCAATCCGTAACGCAGGGGGCGCCGCGATGAACCCGCACCCGCATCACCATTGCCCGAATATCCATGACCCGATTCACCATAAGGCACCCGATTACCCGCACGCATTGTTGACCCCTCATCGATTGCAGAAAATTGATTGGCCGCTTTATCCCGATTGGCCGCAAATTGTTGAGCCTGTACTCTTTGAACCTCGGCCGCCTCAACCAACTGTGGGGGGATTTTACCAACAACGGCGCCGCCACCACCGCTGCGATAATTGGGATCCAAATGCAGCTCTATGGAATGGCGGGAAGTATTCGCGCCCACAGACGGCCTGTTGACGGCTGCCCCAGGGGAATTGTCCCCAGGAGAATTATCCAAGGCCAGGGTGGGATCGCGCAGAAAAGGTAGTTGGGTCATGGGGGCAGTCTAACGGGTCAAAACTAACTGCGCAATTCCTCAACAGGAACCACGCCCAAAATGGCCAGGCCAGCGGCCAACACGTTGCGCACCCCCTGTACCAACACCAATCTGGCCAGGGTTAGCGCGGGATCGGTCGGCTGAATAAAGCGCAGCAGGGTCTCCTCCCGCCCCTCATTCCACAGGGCGTGCAGGGCGCCCGCCACCTCATAGAGGTAATAAGGGATGCGGTGGGGTTCCCGCTCCACCGCCGCCGCCATTAGCAATCTTGGCCATTGGGTCAGCAGGCGAATCAGCGCCAGCACGCTATCCTCCGTCAACAGGCTAAGGTCGGCCGCCGCCAAATCGGGCTGCGCCAACTGCGGCATAGCCTCCGCCGCCTGCCGAAAGACGGAGCAGCAACGGGCGTGGGCGTATTGCACATAGAAAACGGGGTTTTCACGGCTTTGTTCGCGCACCGCCGCCAGGTCGAAATCCATCGGCATGTTGTGTTTGCGCCACAGCATCATGAAACGCAGGGAATCGCGCCCCACCTCCTCAATCACCTCGGCCACGGTGATAAAGGTGCCACCACGCTTCGACATTTTTTTCAGCGCGCCATTCTCCAGGAATTTGACCAGCGCGGTCAGCGGCGCCTCCAACCGCACTTTTCCGTTCGACAGTGCCGCCGCCGCCGCCTCAAAACGGGCGACATAGCCTGCATGATCAACGCCCAGCGGCACAATCAGCGCGTCAAAACCGCGCTCAATCTTCTGCCAAGTGTTGGGCAAATCGCCCGCAATATAGGTCCAGTCGCCATTACTGCGCTTCAGGGGGCGATCCTGATCATCGCCATAGCGGGTCGATCGCATCAACACCAATTCCCCAGGCACCCAATCGGGGGAAACCTTTTTGCTTTTCGGCGGGGGCAGCGTACCGCGATAGATTAAATCCGCCTGTTCCAACACCTGATAGGGCTTATCAATCCCGCCCTTTTCGTACAAACCCGCCTCAGAGGTGAAGATATCATGAACCACGCCCAGGCTGGCCAAATCGGCCTTAATCAGCGTCAACATCTGCGCCACCGCAAAGGGGCGAACGATGGCCAGCATCTGATCCTCTGGCAGGGTCAGCAGGGCACGACCGTGCTGCTGCACCAACGCTTCGCCCACAGGCTTCAGATAGTCGCCCGGGTACAGCCCCTCTGGAATTGCCCCAATATCCTCCCCCAACGCCTCGCGGTAGCGCAAAAAGCTGGATCGCGCCAGCACAGTCACCTGATTGCCGGCGTCGTTGACATAGTATTCACGGCACACCTGATTGCCCGCCGCGATCAGCAGGTTGGCCAGCACGTCGCCGAAAATTGCCCCCCGCAGATGCCCAACATGCATGGGCCCCGTTGGGTTGACTGACACGAACTCCAGGTTGATTTTCTCGCTCTTGCCTTCTTTCTGCGCGCCCTTCTGAAGTGGTGTCAAATAGCCATAGCGATCCCCCGCGTTCAGAATTTTGCCAAGTTGCCCATGCCAAAAGGCGGGGTGGAAGCGAAAGTTGATAAAGCCTGGCCCCGCCACCTCAACCGCCGCCACGCCGTCAATTTGTTGCAGGGTGGGCAGCAATAGGTCGGCAACAGCCCGCGGCGCTTTGCCCAATGGCTTGGCCAGCACCATGGCGGCGTTGGTGGCCACCTCCCCATGCGCCTGTTCGCGCGGCGGCTCAGTATTAATGCCGTCAAAGCGCAATTCGGGGGGCAGCTGGCCAGCGGCCTGCAACCCCTTAAGCGCCGCCATAATCTGTTGATGCATCAGGCCGAAAAGATTGTCGGCGGAGGGGTTTAGCGGCACGGCGGCGGCAGAGGCGGGGGATATCATGGCGTCAACTGTTCTTAAATTCGAGTCAGAAAACGATGATTCTAATGGGTTTCCAACCATTCTTGCAAGGCACGATCCATTTTTGTTTGCCACCCTGCGCCCATCGCCCGAAAACTATCCACCACCCCGCGAGAAAGCCTGATGGTAACTTGTTTTTTGGTAATTTTGGCTTTGGGACGCCCCCCCCTGTTTTTCAGGCCAAAGGCTGCCAGATCTGGCAACACCTCGGCCATCGGCCGCATTGCCGTCAATTCTGCCTCGGTTAAGGCAGCATTATCGGCATCATGTACTGTATTACGCTCCACCATAACGTTTTCTTTCTCAATGCTGTTTTTCTCAAGATTGGCTGCATCTTTCGCCGCATCAAATGCAATCTTTATTGGTTATTGTAACAACAAAAACCTGGGCGGTCAAATATGACGGGAGGGGGTAATGGTGGTGGCAATGGCGGAGCAACAAAAGGTCGTCACTCCCGCGCAGGCGGGAGCCCAGCACCCTGTTGCCACCTGCCCTAGCCGTACCATCGCATGGATTCTCCCCACAAGGGGGAGAATGACAGCAGAGTGCCAGGGATGGCGGAGCTAGGATGACAACGGAGAGGCGGGGATCGATGTCATCCTACCCTTTATGGGTAGGATCTATACTACGATGACGCTTGTGAAGCGGTCAGGATTTGAGATCCTACCCACAGGGGGTAGGATGACAACGGGGTGGTAGGGATGGCGAGGGTAGGATGACGGTGAAGAGGCGGGGATGGGCTTTGTTATCTGCTTCCCATGCCTGCTTGCATAGACTGAAAAACAACATCCAAATCAAAGCTTGGCGCTGATGGTGCCTGCACGCTGCCCAAATTTACATCCTGAGTGAACTGTATCCCTGTTGACGCACCATTGGCATTGCCTGAGGTTTCCAAACCAGGTGACGGCTGTTGCCCCTGAGATGCTGCTGGAGACTGCTGCCCCTGAGCAGGTGTTGGCGCTGTTGTCGGTTGAGCGACAGGCTGCGGGGCTTGTTGGCCAGTTTGTCCTTGACCTTGTGTCTTGTCGCGCTTGAAGAAGTTCATAACGGCTTCCAATGCCTGGATGGCTTTGTAGGCAGCAATAACCGCGACAGCTGCTACCGCGACAGGTGCCAATAATGCTCCGCCAGAGGCAGCTACGGCCACTAAGCCATAACCTGCGGTATTCTTAAAGACATTACCAAATCTCTGTGACAGGGTTTCAGGTTGATTTACTGAGGCTGTCGTTTGGCGTTGGCTATATCCGCCTTGTTGTTGATTGGCAGCAGCTGGTTGCGGGCGCACCGGATAGGCTGCAACTGGTGTCTGCCCCATGCTGCCCTGTTGGCCAAAGCTTTGCTGGAATCCTTGGGCGAATGCGCCAGCGGCCTTTCCCGCATTTTCCAATGTTCCCTTAGCCATGTAGCTAAACGCTTGACCAGCACCCTGAGCAACCGCACCAACCCAGCCCGCATTGCCTTTTACTGGTGTGGATGGTGCGGGGGATGGTGCAGGTGAGAATGTTGGCGCGTCAACACCTCTTTCCCCAGAACGAGAAAAACCTACGATATTGTTGCCATCGCCAGTCGTTATTACAGCACCAGGAGCTATACTTCCAGCATTTACACTTCTATTGCTTCCGTCAAAACTCCACGGTTCACTTGGTTGTCTATTGCCATCAACAGTATTGCCAATACCTATAGCGACATTGTTTAATACTCCGCCCTCATTACTAACAAAATTTCTATTGTTTACAACCATGATTTCCTCCTTTAACGGGAATTTTTCTCTTACCCTTATCCTAAGCCAGCTTGTGTTACGGTTTGATGAGGATTTGCTTAAAATGCCAGATTTTTTGGTAGGGACTGGTTGGCAATGCGGCGGCGGGACGGCACCTTATCCACGGGGATGCGGTGGCATTGCCAAAAGCGGCGGGCATGCCTACTATCGCTATCATCCAAAATTCAACCAACGCGGCCATGCAACAGATCATCGTCCCCCCCGCCTATATTGACTTAGCCAACCAATTGGCCGATGCCGCGGGGCAGGTGATTCGCCCCTATTTCCGCGCCAATGCCGCCAATGAGGTAAAGGCGGACAAATCCCCCGTCACCATCGCCGATAAAAAGGCTGAGGAGGTGATGCGCGGGCTGATTCTGGCCGCCGATCCCGCCTTTGGGGTGATTGGTGAGGAATATGGCACAGAAAATTCGGGGGCGGACTGGCAATGGATTTTGGATCCGATCGATGGTACCAAGGCCTTTATGGTTGGCAAGCCAATGTTCGGCACCCTAATCGGCCTGGCGTATCAGGGGCAATTCGTGTTGGGGATCATTGACCAGCCGATCAACAACGAACGCTGGTTGGGGGTGCAGGGGCAGCCGACAACCTTTAATGGCCAAGCCGTCCGCACCAGCGATAAAACCGTCCTGGATCAGGCGATTTTGTCCACCACGGGCATTTTTTATTACAAACCGCCTCTTAGAGAACGCTTTTATCGCCTGCATGAACAATGCCGCATGACCAGTTTTGGCGGCAATTGTTATGGTTTTGGCTTGTTGGCCAGTGGTTGGGTGGATTTGGTTAGTGAGGGTCCTAGCCAGCTTCATGACTATGCCGCCCTGGTGCCCGTTGTGCGCGGTGCGGGCGGCGTCATCACCGATTGGCGGGGGCAGGAATTAACGCTATCCACTGGCCCTGCCCCCACCCTGGCGGCCGCCAATGCCGATCTGCACCAACTAGCCCTGGCGGTGTTGCAGGATACCACCACTAACGCCGCAACCTCCGCCAATGCCTAAGGGGCGCTTAGGGCGGCTGGCTGGCTTAACCCTGCTCCTGCTGCTGCTGGTGGTGGGGACAGCGGCACCCCCCGCCCAAGCCGCACCGCAACATGGCCTTGCCCTGTATGGCCAACCAAAATATCCCGCCAATTTCCAACATTTTGACTATGTAAACCCCGATGCACCAAAGGGGGGTGAGGTGCGGATGACCGCCCTGGGCAATTTTGATTCGCTTAACGCCTATTTGCTTAAGGGGCAGGCCGCCGATGGGTTGGGGCTGACCACCGACAGCCTGATGACCGCCTCAGCCGATGAACCGTTCAGCCAATATGGCCTGCTGGCCGAAAGTGTGGAGGTGGCCAGCGATCGCCGCGCCGTCACCTTTACCCTGCGCCCCCAGGCGACCTTTCATGATGGCAGCGCGGTAACGGCGGAGGATGTGGTGTTCACCTTTGAGACCCTGAAGACTAAGGGGCACCCCAGCTTTCGGGTCTATTATAAGGATGTGGCGGGGGTGGTGGCGCTGAACAAACGGGTGGTGCGCTTTGACCTGACCAACCCACAAAACCGCGAATTGCCGATGATTGTTGGTCAAATGCCGGTGCTGTCGAAGACCTATTACCAGCAAAACAAGTTTGACCAAACCACCCTGACCCCGCCGCTGGGCAATGGCCCCTATCGCGTCTTAAGCGTGGATCCAGGGCGCAGCATGGTCTACGAGCGCGTCCCCGATTATTGGGGAGCCAAGCTGGCCGTCAATCGTGGCCGCTACAATTTCGATCGGGTGCGCTTTGACTACTACCGCGATTCCACCGCGGATTTTCAGGCGTTTAAGGCGGGGCAAAGCGATTTTCGCCAGGAAAACATGGCCAAGCAGTGGGCAACCGCCTACAACTTTCCCGCGGTGCAGGATGGGCGGGTGATTAAGGCGGAAATCGCCCACCAGTTGCCGCAAGGGATGCAGGCCTTTGCCTTTAACATCCGTCGCCCGTTGTTTCAGGATGTACGGGTGCGTCAAGCTCTGGGGCTGATGTTCGATTTCGAATGGGCGAATCAGCAGCTGTTTTACGGCGCCTATACCCGATCCACCAGTTATTTTAGCAATTCCACCCTGGCGGCCAGCGATTTGCCACAGGGGAAGGAGTTGGCCTTGCTGACCCCCTGGCGTGACCAGTTGCCCCCTGCCCTGTTCAGCCAGGCGTTTCAGGTGCCCCGCTATGACGGCAGCGGATTTAACCGCGATGCCACCCGCCAAGCCTTAGAGCTGTTGAGCCAGGCTGGCTGGGTGGTGCGGGATGGCCAGCTGCAACAGGCCGACACGGGGCAACCCTTTCGCTTTGAAATCCTGCTGTCCAACCCAGCCTTTGAACGGGTCAGTGAGCCTTTTGCCAACAACCTGCGCAAAATCGGGGTACAGGCCACCATCCGCACGGTGGATAGCGCGCAATATCAAAATCGGATGCAACATTTTGACTTTGACATGACGGTTGAGGGGTGGGGACAATCCCTTAGCCCTGGCAATGAACAGCGCAATTATTGGAGCAGTGCCGCCGCCGATCAGCCTGGCAGCCGCAACAGTGTTGGCATAAAAAGCCCCGTGGTCGATGCGCTGGTTGACGAGATTATTAAGGCCAACAGTTTAGACGATTTGACCGCCGCCGCCCGCGCCCTGGATCGTGTGCTGCTGTGGGGCTATTACGTTATCCCGAACTGGCACCTGCCCGCCTTTCGGGTTGCCTATTGGAACAAATTTGACCGCCCCGCCATCAGCCCAACCTATGGCCTTGGCTTTCCCGACACCTGGTGGGCGAAGTAGCTTATTACACTATCGCTTGCCAACTAAGATACGAAGTTTTAAGGATTCTCCGCCACCGCTTCGGGATCGGTATCGGCGGGCAGGAATCCGCCAGCCTGCATGTGCCAAAGCTGGCTAAAGGGGCCGGGCTCCGCCAACAGCTGGCTTAGAGTGCCATCCTGCACCACCGCGCCACCATCAAACACCAAAATGCGATCCATGAAGGTCAGGGTGGCCAGGCGGTGCGCAATGACCAGGGTGGTTCGCCCCTGCATCAGATGTTGCAGGCTTTGTTGGATCGCCTGTTCGGTAACGGAATCCAGGGCAGAGGTCGCCTCATCCAACAGCAAGATGGGCGCATCCTTTAGCAGGGCACGCGCCAGGGCTATCCGTTGCCGCTGCCCCCCCGACAGTTTGATGCCGCGCTCCCCCACCTGTGCCTGATAGCCATCGACCTGCGCCAAGATAAAGGATTCGGCCTGCGCCGATTGGGCGGCCTGCTTCACCGCGGCATCGTCGGCCTGCAAAGCGCCATAGCGGATGTTATCGATTAACGGCCGATGGAACAGGGTGGGATCTTGCGGAATCAGGGCGATTTGACGGCGCAGGCTTGTCTGCGTAACCTGGGCAATATCCTGGCCATCAATCAGAATGCGGCCATGCTGTGGGTCGCTGTGGCGCACCAACAAATGCGCCAGGGTGGTTTTGCCCGCGCCCGAATAGCCAACCAAGCCAACCTTTTGCCCGGCGGGAATTACCAGGCTTAAGTTTTGGAAAATGGGATTGTTGGGGCGATAGCCAAAGGTCAGCTTGTCAAACACAATCTCAGCGCGATTAACCACCAAATCGGGGGCGCCCGCAACATCCCGCACCTCATGCGGTTGAATCAACAGGCTAAGGGCATCTTGGCCATTGCCAATCTCCTCAAACAGCAAAATCAGCTCATCAATCATTTCCCAGCTGCGGTTGACCGCGTACAGCAGATAGGTGGAAAACAGGGCGAAATCGCCCGCCGTGACCCACCCCCTGCCCCATCCATGGATGAACAAAGCCAACAGCCCCGTCCCCAGGATAATGGTGAACATCCCCTGCACAAGCTTAAGGCGAATGCGGGCACGCATCACCGCCCGTTGCGCGGCCATTTCGGCCTGACTAAAGCTATCCAGCCGCTGCTGCTCATTATCCTGGCGGGCAAACAGGCGAACCGTCGCCATGTTGTTAAACACATCCACCACCTGCCCACGCAGATTGCTGGCCTGCATCGCATAGGCCTTAGCCAGCGGGGCAATCTTACGCGCCGCCCGCATGCAAAGAGAAAAATACAACACCAGCCATGTCCAAAACAAAACCGTGATAAGCCAGCTGATGGATGACAAAAACAGACCAATTAGGAAAAAGGCCATGACCCGATGACCCAGCAACATGGTGACGCGTTGCACCAACACCTCACTGGCGCGACCCAACTCCGCCACCCTGGCCGCCAGCGTGCCCGCAAAATTGTCCTGGAAATAGCGATGGCTATGCTGCATCCCGTAACCAAAGGCCAAATTTCTGGCCGCGGTGCGCAATTCTGGAATAACCGACACCGCCCGCCGCTCAGCGCTGCGGAACAAAATCTGGTTGGCCACATAGGTTGCCATAAAAACCAACAGCAACGGCCAAGCCATTGACCATACCGAGGTATTGATCGGGGTAGCAATCAGCTTATCCACCAAATACTTAATGATAACAGGCCGTCCCATCTCACAGGTAACGGCGATTAGGCATAGCCCCAAAATGCTTAACAGTTTCAGGCGGCGGCGGCGATCCTGATGC
>CAISOG010000059.1 GCA_903887035.1 uncultured Holosporaceae bacterium
GCATCATCGCCTCAAGGCTATAGCTTTCCACCGCGCCAGGAAAGCGCTCGTTGGCACTTTTGCGTCCCATAAAGACCGGCATGGCCAGGCAATCTTGCATAAAATCGGCATAAACCTGCCACATCAACTCCGTTTCCGCTTGCGCCTCAGCCGCCGTCGCATGCACGGTGTGCCCCTCCTGCCACAAAAATTCGGCGGTGCGCAGGAACAGGCGGGTACGCATTTCCCAACGAAACACATTTGCCCACTGGTTAATCAAAATCGGCAAATCGCGATAGGATTTAACCCAGCCCGCATAAACCTCTCCAATAATGGTTTCTGAGGTGGGGCGGATTACCATTGGCTCCTCCAACGGGCTGGCGGGTACCAGCTTGCCCGTGGCATCGGTGGCCAGGCGGTGATGGGTAACCACCGCACATTCCTTCGCAAACCCCTCAACATGATCCGCCTCCTTCTGCAACAGGCGCAGGGGGATTAGCAGGGGGAAATAGGCGTTAACATGCCCCGTATCCTTAAAACGCTTATCCAATTTCTGCTGCATTTGCTCCCACAACCCATAGCCCCAGGGTTTGATGACCATGCAACCGCGCACAGGGCTGGTTTCCGCCAGGTCGGCTTGATCCACCACCTGCTGATACCATTCGGGATAGTTATCGGCGCGGGTAGGGGTAATGGCGGTACGAACCGCGGCGCTGTTATTGGCGGTGTTGGTGGTTTTTGGCGCGCCTTGGGATGAAGCTTTGCTGGCAGCGGACATGATGGTTTTCCTAAAAAAATTTGGATTTGGCATTGCAATTGTTTCTGGACGGAAGTTAGCTTAGAAAAGGGGGGGGCAAACATCAATCCTGTTCTCCCATTTTCCTGTTCGCCCTTAACGGATCTGAATCATGAGCGCTGTGCCGAAATCCGAAAAAAATCACGAAGCCAAAACCGATAGCAATAATGTTTTTGGATCTGCGTCTGCACTTGCCAACAGCAACCCGAATGTTGGTGAATCGCCCGCTTTTGTGACAGCCGCTATCAGTGTTGCCGATCAGCTGAAAATGGCGCGGGTCAATCGTGGCCTTACGATTGATGAGGTGGCGGTCAGGCTTAACCTGCGTCCAGCTTCTATTGAGGCGATGGAATCAGGCGCCTATGAAAAATTGCCTGGCGCGGCCTATGTCGCGGGGTTTGTGCATTCCTATGCCCGCCTGTTGATGCTGGATGGAACCGCCCTGGTCAGCCAGTTAAAGGTTGAGAGCACGGTGATGCAACTCAAACCCGTTCATGAACTACCGCTTAAAGTTTCCCAGCGCGCCTTTCCCAGCGCAGGTTTTATCTGGACGGGTTTAATCTTATTGTTGGGATTGCTGCTGCTATGGACAGTGACCAATAACAAATTTGCGCCAGAAATGGTCACCGCTGAGTCGTCAGAGCCCCAAGCATTGCCGGCGGATGTGCATATGGATGCCGCGGAAGGCGACGATGTAGAGGCGCCCGCAACCACTGGTTCCGCTCCATCCGCAACGCCGCCTGCTGTTGCGCCTGCGCCAGCAGCCCCCACCCCTGCGCCCGCCACTGCGGGGATAACTGCCCCTGCAACACCAGCCGTTGCGCCTGCGCCAATAGCCCCCGCCGCTGCGCCTGCGCCAGCAGCACCCACCCCTGCGCCCGCCACTGCGGGGATAACTGCCCCTGCAACACCAGCCGTTGCGCCTGCGCCAATAGCCCCCGCCGCTGTAGCACCAGCCGCCGCTGTAGCACCAGCCGCCGCTGTAGCACCAGCCGCCGCTGCGCCCTCGGCTAGCACTGCTACGCCCCCCCCTGCGGGTGCTGCCGTTATGGCCAAGCAGAACAGCTGGATACAGTTGCGCGATAGCAAGGGGGCGGTGGTGGTCGCCAAATTGCTGCGGGCGGGCGAAAGCTTTCCCTTGCCCAACACCCCTGGACTGATGATGACCACGGGCAATGCGGGCGGAACAGTTATCACGGTGAATGGTCAACCCTCAGCCCCATTGGGGCAGGAGAATCAGGTGGTGCGTGAAATCCCGCTGGATGCAGCGCCGCTGGCCGACTATTTGGCCAAGCTGCCGTCCAGCCCGAATCAGTAACGGTGACGCATGGACTACGGCAACCTTAGTTATCGTCAGATTGCGCGCCGCCAAAGCCGCCAAATTAAGGTTGGCGACTTGTTGGTGGGTGGGGGTGCGCCGATTACGGTGCAATCGATGACCAATACCCTGACCGCCGATGCCAAGGCTACCATTGCCCAGATTCAGGCGTTGGTAGAGGCGGGGGCGGATGCCGTCCGCGTATCCTGCCCCGATGAGGCGTCAACAAAGGCGCTGGCGGAGATTGTGGCGGCCTCCGCCGTGCCGATTATCGCCGACATCCATTTTCACTACAAACGGGCGATTGAGGCGGCGCAGGCGGGTGCCGCCTGTCTGCGGATTAACCCCGGCAATATCGGCAACGCTACGCGGGTGCAGGAGGTGATTCGGGCGGCGAAGGATCACGGGTGCAGCATGCGCATCGGGGTCAACGCGGGCAGTTTGGAGGAGCGGTTGCTGCAAAAATACGGCATGCCAACCCCCGAAGCCTGGGTGGAAAGCGCGCTGTACCACGCCAAAATCCTTGAGGACAATGAGTTTTTCGATTTTAAGATCAGCGTAAAGGCCTCCGACGTGTTTTTGGCAGTGGCAGCGTATCGGCAACTGGCCGCCGCCTGCGACTACCCGCTGCATCTGGGCATTACGGAGGCTGGCGCCCTGCGCACCGGCACGGTCAAATCGTCGATAGGCCTTGGCCTGTTGTTGATGGAGGGGATTGGCGACACCATCCGCGTCTCCCTGTCGGCGGATCCGGTGGAGGAGGTTAAGGTGGGGTGGGACATCCTGCGCTCCCTTAACCTGCGCCAGCGCGGGGTGAACATCATCGCCTGCCCCAGTTGCGCCCGCCAGCAGTTCGACGTGATCAAAACGGTTGAGGCGTTGGAACAAAGGCTTAGCCACATCAAAACCCCCATGACGCTGTCGATTATCGGCTGCGTCGTCAATGGCCCGGGGGAGGCGCGCAGCACCACGATCGGCCTAACCGGTGGCGGCAACAACACCCATATGGTCTATGTTGATGGGGTGCAGCATCAACGCATCCGCGACGCCGATATTGTTGAGCATATTGCGGGGCTGGTTGAAAAAAAGCTCGAAGAAAAGGTTGCGGCGATTGATACCAGCGCTTAGGCTGCCCCCCTCTATCAACTTTTCCCCCCAAAGCTGAGTGTGCATCATGAATCAGCCCCTATCGCCAGCCCCCGCCCAACCCCTATCTCATCCAAGAGGTACCCGCGATCTGTTTGGCGAAGAAATGCGCCAGTTTCAATCGGTGGCCGCCGCCGCCCGTTTGGTGATGGCGCGTTTTGGCCTGAACGAAATCGCTACGCCGATTTTCGAATTTACCGAGCTGTTCAACCGCTCGCTGGGTGAGGTCACCGATGTGGTGTCAAAGGAGATGTACAGCTTTTTGGATCGTGGCGGCGAAAGCCTAACCCTGCGGCCTGAGGGGACGGCGGGCGTGGTGCGGGCGGTGTTGAGCAATCGGTTGCAGGATCAGGTGCCGTTAAAATTCTTCTACATCGGCCCAATGTTTCGTTACGAACGGCCGCAGAAGGGGCGCTATCGCCAACATCATCAGGTGGGGGCGGAGATTATGGGCACCACCAGTGTTGAGGCGGATTTGGAAATCCTTAGCCTGGCGAAGGCCTTTTTGGCCGAACTGGGGCTGGCCGACCACATCACGTTGGAACTGAACAGCATGGGCGATATGCCCAGCCGCCTGCAATTTCGGGAAGCCTTGGTGGGCTATCTGCGCGGTCATGCCGCCAACCTGTCGGCGGATAGCCAGCTGCGCCTGGAACGCAACCCGCTGCGCATCCTGGATTCTAAGGATCCCGCCGATCACGCCGTGCTGGTTAACGCCCCCCAGCTGACCGAGTATTTGGAGCCAGAGGCCGCCGCGTTCTGGGCGGATCTGCAGGCGGGGTTGGCCAGCCTGAACATCGCCTGGCACCATAACCCAAGGCTGGTGCGCGGCTTTGATTACTACCAACACACGGTTTTTGAGTTTACATCCACCCAATTGGGGGCGCAGGCAACCGTGCTGGGCGGCGGGCGCTATGGGGGCATTGCGGAGGCCTTGGGGGGCGCGCCATTGCCCGCGGTTGGCTTTGGATCGGGGATAGAGCGGTTGTGCCTGCTGATGGGCGATCTGCCGCCGCCGCCGCCACGGGTGATGGTGGTTCCCACCGATGCCACCTGCCACGCGCCCGCCCGCCAATTGGGGCAACAGCTGCGCCATGCGGGGATCGCGGTGGATCAGGGCTATGAGGGTAATGTCGGCAAACGGTTGAAGCTGGCGGATAAACGCGGCGTCCGCCTGGTCATCCTGCTGGGCCCTGATGAGCTGGCCAGCGGTCACTACACCCTGCGCGATATGGCCAGCGGCCAACAGCAATCGATGGCGTTGCAGGAATTGTTGGCCTTTCTTTCTGCAAAAAGTTGAAATTTACGCTTGACACTTAGTTAATATTGTGTAAATTTACTTTCCATAAATGGTCACAACCAAAATTAAGGAGATTTTATAATGGATCAGCAGGGTTTTCCACGGTCACGTAATTCTGGTTCACAATCGTCGCACCGGGCAGGTAACCTCCCCCTTCGTCGAATTGGTTTAGGTTTAGCGGCATTTTTTGTGGTAGGTACGATGGCTATGCCTGAAACAAATTATTCTGAAGATAATATAGTTCCTTCTAATGACGCTCTTGTGCTTTCCTCAAAGGAATCAATAAATTTTGCTAGAGAAGAAGGAGGAAAAATTTTCTTTAGTATTTGTGATTCAGGAAAAAATACTTGTAGGGATTATGAAAGAATTAATCCCAATCTGCAAGTTTATAAATTAAAATCTAATA